>NZ_SDMK01000003.1:300000-539756 GCF_004123295.1 Silvibacterium dinghuense
ATCTTCCCACTCGCATCCTGGCATTCCCTGCCGATAACGGGAAAAGCACGGGACGTGGCCAAAGCGGTCCGCCCGGCAAAAGAATCGTGCGCATCCCTCTCGCCCGCGGCGCCCAATCATGGCATCCTAGCTGCCTGTCGGGTTCGGCAGGCAGGATCGTGCCGATTCGCTCCGTTTTTATGAACTAATGGGAGAACATACATCATGCAGGACATCAAACGCTGGGGCATTGCGCTGGCAGGCATCCTGTTGCAGATGGCCCTGGGAGCCGTCTACGCCTGGAGCGTCTTCCGCGTTCCGCTCGCGAAGCAATTCCACTGGAGCATCTCCCAGGTCACGCTCACCTTCACCATCGCCATCTTCGTGCTCGGCTTCGCCTCTTTCTTCGGAGGACTGTGGCTGGCGCGTGTCGGACCCCGCATTGTCGCGATGACCGGCGGCGCCCTCTACGGCCTCGGCGTCTTTCTTGCCAGCTTCTCCAATCACGGACTCTACTGGCTCTACTTCAGTTATGGGGTCATCGGCGGAATCGGCCTTGGCTTCGCCTACATTGTCCCCATTTCCGTCCTGGTCAAGTGGTTTCCCGATCGCCGCGGCCTGATGACCGGCATCGCCGTCGGCGGTTTCGGCGCCGGGGCGCTGGTCACCGCTCCGGTCGCCACCCGGCTCATCCAGAGCAGCGGCGTGCTTCACACCTTTGCCGTCCTCGGTCTCGTCTTCCTGGTTATCACCGTGGCCTCGGGCTTCTTCATGCAGAATCCGCCGGCCGGCTGGGCGCCTGCGGGATGGACACCGAAGCCGCTGCAGGCCGCGCAGCGCGCAGCACGTGACTTTACCCTCGGCCAGGCCCTCGCCACCTGGCAGTGGTGGGCGCTCTGGCTGCTGCTCTTCCTCAATACCTCGGCCGGCATCTCCATCATTTCCCAGGAAGCCCCAATGTTCCAGGAGCTGGCCAAGGTCACGGCGATCGTCGCCGCGGGCATGGTCGGCGTCGTCTCCATCGGCAACGCAGCGGGACGCGTCTTCTGGGCCTGGGTCTCGGACTTCCTTACCCGGCGCTTCACCTTCCTGGGTATGTTCCTCATCCAGGTGATCCTCTTCTGGATGCTGCCCAGCCTCCACGGAGCCCTGGCTCTGACCGTGGTCGCCTTTACTGTGCTGCTCTGCTATGGAGGAGGATTCGGCACCATGCCCGCCTTCGCTGCCGACTACTTCGGAGCGAAGAATGTCGGCCCGATCTACGGCCTCATGCTCACGGCGTGGGGATTCGCTTCTGCCTTCGGCCCGCTGCTCATCGCCCACCTGCGCGAAACCAGCGGCAGCTATGCCAGCGGCCTGCATGTCATCGCCGCCATCATGGCTCTCTCTGCGTTGCTGCCGCTGCTGGTGCGGCCGCCCAAGACGGCTTGAGGTTTCCTCTTGCCCAGAAGCATCGCCGGATGCCCCACCCATGACGCGCCGTTCATCATGGGTGGGCCGGGGACGAGATTAGTTCGTCTTCGCGTACCGCTGCTGGTGCCACTTCCAGGCGGTAGCGAGGATAGCGTCCAGTTCGGTGTACTCCGGCTTCCAGCCAAGCTCCCGGATGATCTTCTCCGAGCTGGCAATCAGCACGGCCGGATCGCCCGGCCGCCGCGGCTCCTCGATCACGGGAATCGCATGCCCTGTCACCCGCCGCGCCGATTCGATCACCTCGAGCACCGTAAAGCCCACGCCGTTGCCGATGTTGTAGATCAGGCGGCTGTGCTCCTTCAGCGCGTTGAACGCAAGCAGGTGAGCCTGCGCCAGATCCTGCACGTGAATGTAGTCACGCACGCAGGTGCCGTCCTTGGTCGGATAGTCCTTCCCGAAGATCTTGATGCTCTCGCGACGGCCCAGCGCCACGTCAAGAATCAGTGGAATGATGTGCGACTCAGGCTCGTGCGCCTCGCCACGTCCTTCAATCGCTCCGGCCACATTGAAGTAGCGCAGGCTGGCATAGCGGAAGTCGTGGATGCGGTTGAGCCACGCGAGCATCTGCTCCACCAGCAGCTTTGACTCGCCATAGGCATTTGTCGGATGGAGCGGCGCGTCCTCGAAGATCGGCGTCGACTCAGGCTCGCCGTAAACGGCTGCGGTTGAGGAAAAAACCAGCCGTTTCACCCCGGTCGCCAGCATCGCTTCGAAGAGCGTCAGCGTGGAAGCGCTGTTGTTTCTGAAATATAGCTCCGGTTTTTTCATACTTTCACCGGCCTCAATCAGAGCAGCAAAGTGCATGACTCCGTCTATTGAGCTATGCAAGACACGTTCGAGTTTTTCCCGGTCCGCCAGTTCGCCTTCCACGAACTCGGCTGCAGCCGGAATCATCGAACGATGACCGTGGCAGAGGTTGTCATACACAACGACCTGATGTCCGGAGTCGAGCAGCAGCTGGGCGACCGTTCCGCCGATGTAGCCGGCGCCGCCCGTAACCAAAATTCGCAAAGCGTGTCTCCTTGGTACGTGAATGCCCTCATTCTATGTCGCATACCGGCTCTATGCCGGAATCAGGCGAAGCAAAGCGTGGAACATGGCATCCATACTCGATATGCGGGAAAAAATTACGCGAAATTTTCTCGACACACCTCCGCAGCAGTTAGTAACCTGTGGCAAGATTACAGATTTCCCCACCTATTAATTAGAAAAGCAATATTATCGATCGGCTCAAAGCTTTCGCGCTACGCTGGAAGGAACAGAATTGCAGGTGACTGCCATTCTGGACACAGGGCAGCAAGGATGACGGCAGGTAACATGCCGCAAAGCCTGGGGCAAAGGAATCGACGACCTTTTCTCCCCGGAAAATGGCACCCCGAATGCACAGAGCTATGGTGACGACATCTCGGCCACTTTCGTCATCTAACGAGTGATTTTTTCTTCAAGGAACCTATGGTCAGCAAACCCGAGAATGATTCCCTTTTTGGACTACTGCCGGAGCAGAAATCACGATTTGGCTCCTTTGGCGTCAGCATGGTGGTCAATATCGCCATCGGCGCCCTGCTGCTGCTTTTTGCCGCAGCCAAGGTTCATGAGGTCAAAGTAGAAAAATATAATCAGACGACGCTCGTCTTTACTCCCCCGCCGCCGAAGCCCTACATTCCTCCGCCGCCGCCCAGGGTTCATGTCATTCCGCCACCGCCCAAAGTCACCCCTCAGCCGCCGAAGATCAAGGTGGAACCGCCCAAGCCGGTTGTGGAACCGCCTAAAGTCAATGTAGTCAAGGTAGAAACCAAGCTGCCCGCGGTAGCCCCTGCGCCGCCGAAGGCGGTCAAGCCTCCTCCGCAGCCCAAGGTCGGCCTCTTCCAGAGCTCGAGACCCACGACGGTCGCCAATAATCAGTCGGCGCCGACGGTCAAGACCGGCGGCTTCGGCGATCCGAATGGTGCGCATCCGGACCCGAACGCCAACCGTCCGGCAAACATTGCCGCGGTCGGCTCCTTCGCCTCGGCTCCTGGAACGCAGTCCGGTGCCGGCGCAGCCCGGCGCGGCTCCGTCCAGGGCGTGGCCTTCGGCTCCGGCGTGGCCAACGGCGTCCCCGGCGGCCGTGATCGCGGCACCGTCGCCTCGGCTGGATTCGGCTCCGGCGTAGTCGGCGGCACCGGCCGTCCCGGCGGCACTGGACAGGTCGCCCAGAGCGGCTTCGGCGGCACCGGCATCGGATCAAGCGGTCCCCGTGCGGCCGCGGCCCCGCAGCAGGCCCAGTCGACGCCGATCGTGGTCATCTCCAAGCCTCGCGCGGCTTACACTGCGGAGGCCAAGCAACTGCATATTGAAGGCGATGTCACTCTGCAGGTACGCTTTACTGCCGATGGGCGAGTGCAGGTTCTGCAGGTCGTCAGCGGCCTTGGCCACGGTCTCGACGAGCAGGCACGCGCCGTCGCAGAAGGCATCCGGTTCAAGCCCGCTACCAAGGATGGTCACCCTGTCGATGAGGTCACGGTTATCCACGTAACATTCCAGCTGGCCTGAGCCTGACGGCTTTCTCCTACTCCGCTCTGGAGAAAGCCGCCGCTCAGAACAGCGATACATGATCAGCAGTTGGAGATCAGCAGTTCCACAATTTGATTCAACCCTTTCCCGGGAGCAGTATTCGCAACGCACTCATGCTGCTCCCGGCCGGGGTGTTCCGGTCTCGCAGATTCGAAAGTTTTTAAGAGGAGCCTGTAAATGTATTTGCGCAAGTTTTCGACCATAGGTCTGGCTTTGATGCTGGGCGTCTCCGCCGCCTATGCCAAGAAAGCCCCGAAGTATCCTCCCCCGGTGCCACTCACCCCTGAGCAGTCCGCCCTGGTGGAAAAGGCCATCGCCGACGAACGGGACACGGTCAAGCAGATCGAAAAGAGCACCCCGCTCGTCCAGACGTATATCCAGAACATGCAGCAGGACCCGGCGCTCTACCAGGTGCCGCAGTCGGATGAGTACAGCATCGCCCGCGTGGATTTCGGCAAGAGCTTCTCGGCGAACGAGTACGGCTCGCGCAAGTCCGGAGGCAAGGGCTTCTTCAAGGGCAGCATGAGCTATCTCAGCGGCCTGACCAAGAGCTTCCACATCACCTATTCCGCCACCGGCTTCATGGACATGATGTTCATCGATCCGTCCGGCTTCGACCAGCAGCACTACATCTTCACCTACGTACGCCGTGACTTCCTGGGCACCGTGCGCACCATGGTCTTCGATGTCCGCCCCAAGCCCGATGTGAAGGGCGCCGGCCGCTTCTTCGGCCGTATCTGGGTAGAAGACCAGGATGGCCACGTCGTCCGCTTCAACGGTTCCTATACCGGCAGCAAGGATGACGAGGTCGCCCACTACTATCACTTCGACAGCTGGCGGACCAACGTTCAGCCCGGACAGTGGCTGCCCACCGCCATTTATGTCGAGGAATCGCACACCGGCGACTCGAAGAAGAACTTCGGCTTCCGCGCCCAGACCTACTTCTGGGGCTACTCCCTCAAGCTTCCCCAGGGCGAATCGGATAACGAGTCGATCCAGGTGGACGATGCTCAGGACCAGAGCGGCCAGTCGCAGGATATGAGCCCGTTGCAGGCCCAGCGCCAGTGGGTCTCCCAGGCGGAGCAGAATGTCCTCGACCGCCTCACCCAAGCCGGCCTGCTGGCTCCGCCCAGCGACTTCGACAAGGTGCTCGAGACCGTCACCAACAACGTCGTCATCGGCAACAAGATCGAGCTGCCCGACGATGTCCACTGCCGTGTGCTGCTCACCAACACGCTCGAGTCGCTCTCCATCGGCAACACCATCCTGGTCAGCAAGGGCCTGATCGACACCCTGCCTTCAGAAGAGGGCCTGGCGGCCGTGCTCACCTTCCAGCTCGCGCACATCGTGCTCGGCCACCACACCGATACCCGCTACGCCTTCAACGACCGGCTGCTCTTCCCGGATGAGGCAGCCTTCCAGCGCATCAATATGAACCACACCCCGGCGGATAACGCAGCTGCCGCCAAGAAGGCCGTGGAACTCTTCAACAACTCCATCTACAAGGACAAGTCGGCCTCCGTCGGCCTGTTCTTCCAGCAGCTCGCCGTGCGCCAGAAAGCTCTGACCGCGCTGCTCACCCCACGCCTCGGCGACTCGCTCCTCAAGACAGACGGCACCCCCTGGCTTTCCGGCCTGACCCAGGGCGCGCCCAAGCTCAACCCCGACGATCTCACCCAGATCGCAGCCCTGCCGCTAAACAGCCGCCTGCGCGTCGACTCCTGGGATGACAAGATCTACGCCCTCAACGTCAAGCCTGCCGCTCTGCTCAGCAGCCGGGACAAGATGCCGTTCGAGGTCACGCCCATTTACTACCGTCTGGTCCGCTATCAGCCACCGGCAGCCCCGGCTCCGGCGCCCGCTGACAATGGAACTGCGGCTCCGGCTGCAGCACCTGCCCAGGCTCCGGCAGATAACGGAGGCAACGCTGCTCCGCCTGCCACCACCCCGGCACCGCAAACGCCTCAACCATAGCCTGCGTCTTCATTACCAGCCAGGCATCGCCTCAGAGGTCGCCGGTGCGGGCCCAGCCCGCACCGGCTTCCTGCTTCAAGGCAAGCGCGCAGCGCTTGCGCGTGTGGTGAGAAAATTGCATACCTACGGAACTGGAGTGTTTACAACGTGCTGAAAAAAATTCTCTTGAGCGGCATCCTCCTGGGGGCGACAGCCGCCTGGGCCCAGGTCGCCCCCTCTGCTCGCGGTGGAAATTCCACCCTTTGGGTCGGCGGAGAGTTTTCCTCTTTCCACCCCGACTATGATGCGGCCAGAGTTCTCGGCCCTGGGGTCTTCTTCGACTTCAACCTCACCCAGAAACTCGGCGTCGAGGGCGAAGCCCGTTTCATGGACTGGCATGGTGAAGGCGGCGAGACGCAAAAAAACTATCTCGCCGGCGTCAAATATCGCCTCTACCGCTGGAACCGTTTTTCCTTTAATGCGAAATTTCTGCTCGGCGGCGACTGGATCAACTACCCCAACAATATCGGCAACGGAAGCTACTTTGCCTACGTGCCAGGCGGCTTCGTCGATTACCGTGTCAACCGGAAGTGGTCTGTCCGTGGCGACTATGAGTACCATTTCCTGCCCTCGGCCCCAGGCCTTCAAGACGGCTATCCTAGCCATGGCCTAACCCCGAATGGCTTCAGCATCGGCGTAGCCTACCGCCTGCTCGGCGCCCGGTAACCCACCGCTCTCTTTTTCTCAACAGCAGAAGGCCAGGCTCTCGCCTGGCCTTCTCGCTGAGGAGCGCATACAACAAAAGCCGCCGGGATATCCCGGCGGCTTTTTATCAGCTACGTTGTTGCGTGCCTAGAAGTGGTACGCCACGCCGATAGTCGGCTCGTAGATGTTGTAGTAACGGTTCGTCCGGTAGTTGCTCAGGCCGAAGCTCGGGGTCTTCATCACCAGGCCGCGGTACTCGGCGCGGATGTCGAAGCTGGGGCTGATCTCGTACGCGATACCGCCGCCGTAGAGCGCGCCGATATTCGTGCTCTGGCTCAGGTTCTGCAGCTGCGTCTTATTGTCATCGATCGGCGAGTAGATGAAGCCGCCGATGCCGCCTTCGAGGAACGGGTTGAAGTTCCGGTAGTTGAAGCTATACACGTACGCGCCCGAAACTTCCTGGAACCGGTCATGGATCAGGACGTTGTTGGTCGGGTTGGTGTAGTGCTGAACCTGCTGCGCGTACTGGTAGTTCAGCTCGAGTCCGCTGCGCGGGGTCAGCAGGTAGCGATAGCTGATCAGCACACCGTAGCCAACGTTCGCGTGCAGCTGAACGGCGTTCCCGGCGATGAAAGGAGGAATCAGACCCGTGCCGCTTACGCTGATGTCCTGACGGCTCTCCTGGGCAAAGCATGCCGCCGCCATCAGCGGAAGCAGCAACAACATCAACAGACGTTTCTTCATTCGTTCGTGAACCTCGGACCCGCTGCGGCGGGCCTATGCCTCTGCGGCTGGTGTGAAAGATGTGTGGCGCCGCGAGAAACTCCCCGGTCCACTCTGGCCATTGTACCTGTCCATCCGTCTTTCGACAGCAGGATGGAAGGCCTTTCCCCAATCAAACTGAAGCATTGGACTTCATGAGACCGCAGAGCGGTAGCAAAAAGGTGCTCCACGCTCCGCGGCAACCGACTCCAGCACCTTCAAAAAAGCCTGCGCGGCATAGGAGAGGCTCCCGTGCCGGCGCCGCGCCAGCATCAGTTGCCGCTCGATCTTCAGCTCCGGCACGGCCACCTGCACCAGCTCGCCGCGCTCCAGCTCCTGCTGCACGGTAAGCCCCGGCACGAGCGCCACGCCGTTGCCCATGGCCACAAACCGCTTGATCGCCTCCAGGCTGGGCAGCTCCACATACATGTTGAGCGGCGTCTGGTGCTGCTCGAAGAGCGCAATCACCCTGCGGCGCAGCGGCGATACGACGTTATGCGCGATAAAGCTCTCCGCTCCCAGCTGCCGGATGCCCACTTCCTTCTCCCGCGCCAGCGGATGGCGCGGATTCACCACGAAAACCACCGGGTCGGTATAGACGCTTACCGCTTCAATCGCAGCATCCGGCGGCGTGAAGGTCACCACCCCCAGCTCGACCGAGCGGTCCAGCAGCTGGTCCGGGATACGGCTGGCGAACGCCCGCTCCACCAGGACGCTGACATGCGGACAAAGCCGCCGGAATTCGTCGAGCACCGGCAGCAGGTAGAGGCACGTATATTCGTTGGCCGCAATGTGCAGCCTTCCCCGCTCGAGCGAACGCAGCTGCTCGAGTGCGCTGGTGGCCTCGCGCCTGAGGCCCAGCATCCGCTCGGCATACTCGCGCAGCAGCTCGCCGGAGGCGGTCAGCGTCCCCTCGCGGGAGCTGCGCTCAAAGAGCGGCTCGCCGATTTCATCTTCCAGACGTCGAATGGTGTGGCTCACCGCGGGCTGGGTGCGGTGCAGCCGGCTTGCGGCGCGAGAAAACCCACGTTCCTCAACGACCGCTAAAAATGTCTCCAGTTGAGCCAGGTCCATAAAAGATCAGCGTCCCATGTTCACGATATGGACAAACTATAGATTAAATTTATCGAATCAGTAGAAATTATAAATTTGAATCATGTGCCGGGATTTGGCAGAATCACTATCAAGGTAGGCGATGATGTCGAAACTCCCCGATACCGTACATTTCTTCGATACAACACTGCGTGACGGCGAACAGTCGCCGGGCTGCAGCATGACCCAGCCGGAAAAGCTCGCCATGGCCCGTTCGCTGGCCGATCTTGGCGTGGATATCCTTGAGGCCGGCTTTGCCATTGCCTCCGACGGCGATTTCGAAGCCATCGACCGGATCGCCCGCGAAATCCGCGGACCGGTGATCTGTTCGCTCGCCCGCGCCAAGGCGGAAGACATCGAGCGCGCCGCCCGTTCGCTCGAGCACGCCCAGCGCCGCCGCATCCATATCTTCCTGGCCAGCTCCGACCTGCACCTAGAGTACAAGCTCAAGATCAGCCGGGAGCAGGCTCTCGAGCTCGCGGCAAAGTCCGTGGCCCAGGCAGTGAACTTCGCCGATGAGGTTGAGTTCTCGCCTGAAGACGCGACGCGATCGGACCGCGATTTTCTCTGCAAGATCGTCGGCGTGGCCATCGAGGCTGGAGCGACCATCATCAACATGCCGGACACCGTGGGTTACGCCACGCCGGATGAGTACCGCGCCATGTTCCGCGAGGTGCGCGAGCGCGTGCCGGGCGCCGACAAGGTGACCTTCTCTTCGCATACGCATGACGATCTCGGCCTCGCCGTCGCCAATGCGCTGGCGGCCATCGAAGGTGGAGCCCGCCAGGTGGAGTGCACCATCAACGGCATCGGCGAGCGCGCGGGCAACTCGGCGCTCGAAGAGATCGCCGCCGCTCTGCATGTCCGCTCCGACCGCTTCGGACTGAAGAACAACATCAAGCTCGACCACCTCTACAGCGTCAGCCAGCTGCTCTCGAACACCATCAGCTTCGGCCCTTCGCCCAACAAGGCTGTCGTTGGCAGCAATGCCTTCGCGCACGAGTCCGGCATCCATCAGCACGGCGTGCTCTCGAATCCGTTGACCTACGAGATCATGACCCCTGCCTCGGTCGGCGCGCCCACCAACCGCCTGGTCCTCGGCAAGCACTCCGGCCGTCACGCACTGCGCGCGCGCCTTGTCGAGCTCGGCTATAAGCTCTCGGCCGAAGACCTCGAAGTCGCGTATCGCGCCTTCACCGAGGTTGCCGACCGCAAGAAGAACATTTACGACCAGGACCTCATCAACCTGGTTGCGCACCACGAGCGGCATCAGGACCTGATCGCCGAAGAGCCCGCAGGCAAAGCCAGCTAAGGATATCGCGAGCTTCGGCCCGCGTATCCAAATGCTCTCCCTCATAACCTTCGGCTCTGCCGAAAGACACGATCCTGGAGAAGACGATGAAGTTGAAGGTGCTGGTTGTTGCCGGCGATGGCATTGGTCCCGAAGTGACAGCCGAAGCGGTGCGCATCCTCCGTACGGTTGCCGAACTCGGCGGTCACGATTTCGAATTCCGCAATGCCCTGATCGGCGGCGCGGCCATCAAGGCGCACGGCACCCCGCTGCCCGAATCCACGCTGGAAGCCGCGCTCGAGAGCGACGCCGTACTGCTCGGCGCTGTCGGCAGCAACGAGTTCAATGCCCTGCCCCCCGATAAACGTCCCGAGGCCGGCCTGCTCCAAATTCGCCAGGCACTCGGCGGCTACGGCAATCTGCGCCCGGCCTTCGCGTGGCCTTCGCTCGCGGTCAATTCTCCTCTGAAGCCGGAAGTCACCGACGGCGCGGACATCATCTTTGTGCGCGAGCTGCTCGGCGGCCTCTACTTCGGCACGCCGCGCGAGTGGAACCGCGAGACCAACTCGGCCTACAACACCATGCGCTACACGCGCGATGAGATTGTCCGCGTCGCCCGCGTGGCCTTCGAACTGGCCGCATCGCGCCGCCAGAAGGTCACCTCGGTCGATAAGGCCAACGTGCTCGAGACCTCGCAACTGTGGCGCGCGACGGTGACCGAAGTCGCTAAGGAGTACCCCGGCATTGCGCTCGATCATCAGTACGTCGACTCCTTCGCCATGCACCTGATGAACATCCCGCGCAACTTCGACGTGGTGCTCACCGAGAACCTCTTCGGCGACATTCTTTCGGACGAAGCCGCCGTCATCACCGGCTCGCTCGGCATGCTGCCCTCGGCCACTGTTGGCGGCAAGGTGAATCTCTATGAGCCGGTCCACGGCTCGGCTCCCGATATTGCAGGCAAGGGCCTTGCGAACCCGCTCGGCGCGATCCTGACCGCGGCCATGCTGCTGCGTCACTCAGCCAAGCTCGAGCAGGATGCCCTGGCTATCGAGACGGCTGTCCGCAAGGTGCTGGAAGCCGGCTACCGCACCGCCGATCTCGTCCGCGGCGAGAGCAAGCAGAAGCTCACCACGCAGGAGATGGGCCAGAAGGTCTTCGAGGCGCTCAACGAGATCATCGATCGCCGCCAGTCGCTGCACGCCGTCTAGGGGACTGGCCGTCCAGGCATACGCGCCTTCGGCGCAAAAGCAAGTTATGTAGCAGTTGGAGTTACAGATTATGTCGACACCGAAAACACTCTTCGAGAAGGTCTGGGAGCAGCATCTTGTAGCTGAGCCGGCGAATGAGCCAGCGATCCTCTACATCGACCTGCATCTCGTGCACGAAGTGACCTCGCCGCAGGCCTTCGAGGGCCTGCGCATCGCGGGCCGCAAGCTGCGCCGCCCGGACCGCACCGTGGCCACCGTCGATCACAACGTGCCCACCACGGCGAACCGCCTCATCATCGAGGACGCCATCGCCGCCAAGCAGATCGACACGCTGCGTAAGAACTGCGCCGACTTCGGCGTGGAGCTCTACGACGTGCAGTCACCCAAGCAGGGCATCGTACACGTCATCGGGCCGGAACAGGGTTTCACCAAGCCGGGCATGACGATTGTCTGCGGTGACTCGCATACCTCGACACACGGCGCCTTCGGCGCACTGGCCTTCGGCATCGGCACCTCTGAGGTCGAGCACGTGATGGCGACGCAGACGCTGCCGCAGAACAAGGCCAAGACCTTCCGCATCTCCGTCGAAGGCGAGCTGCCCGAGGGCGTGGGCGCGAAGGATGTGGCGCTCGGCATTATCGGCCGCATCGGCACCGACGGCGCGACGGGCTACGTGCTCGAGTTCGCCGGCTCGGCCATCCGCTCGCTGAGCATGGAAGGCCGCATGACGGTCTGCAACATGAGCATCGAAGCAGGCGCACGCGCCGGCATGATCGCCCCCGACGCGACCACCTTCGCCTACCTCAAGGGCCGTCCATATGCGCCGCAGGGTGAGGCGTGGGACAAGGCCGTCGAGGAGTGGTCGAAGCTGACCACCGACGAAGGCGCAAAGTTCGACCGCGAGCTGGTAATCCCGGCCATCGAACTCGCTCCTTACGTGACCTGGGGCACCAGCCCGGGCATGGTGATCTCTGTCACCGAGACGGTGCCCGATCCCGCCAACGCCGCCTCCGAGGCAGACCGCAAGGGCTTCGAGCGTGCGCTCGAGTACATGGCGCTCAAGCCCGGCACGTCGATCGAGGAAGTCACCATCGACCGCGTGTTTATTGGCTCCTGCACCAACTCCCGCATTGAAGACCTGCGCCAGGCTGCCAAGGTCGTCGCCGGTCATCATGTCAGCCCGCATGTCAGTGCCATGGTCGTTCCCGGCTCGCAGCAGGTGAAGACGCAGGCCGAGCAGGAAGGCCTCGATGTGATCTTCCGCGAGGCAGGCTTTGACTGGCGCGAGCCCGGCTGCTCCATGTGCCTGGGCATGAACCCGGACACGCTGAAGCCCGGCGAGCGCTGCGCCTCGACCAGCAACCGCAACTTCGAAGGCCGCCAGGGCGCCGGTGGGCGCACTCATCTCGTGAGCCCCATGATGGCCGCCGCGGCCGCGATCACCGGACACTTCACCGACGTCCGCACCTGGGAATTCAAGAAGGCGGAGGTACTGGTCTAATGAAGGCATTTCACACGCTGACCTCGAAGGTGGTTCCGCTCGACCGCAGCAACGTCGATACGGACCAGATCATTCCGAAGCAATTTTTGAAGCGCATCGAGCGCACCGGTTACGGGGACTTCCTCTTCTTCGACTGGCGCAAGGACGCGAACTTCGAATTGAACCAGCCGCGCTACCAGGGTGGAGAGATTCTGGTCGCGGGCAAGAACTTCGGCTGCGGCTCGTCGCGTGAACATGCGGCCTGGGCGCTGGGTGATTACGGCTTCCGCTGCGTCATCTCCTCGAGCTTCGCCGACATCTTCCACTCGAACGCGGGCAAGAATGGCATTCTGCTCATCACCCTGCCCGAAGAGCAGGTACAGATGCTGCTGGACCGCGCGGCGACGAACGAGAACTACACGCTGACCGTCTCTCTGGAAGAGAACACGCTGCAAGACAACGACGGATTCTCCACCGGATTCTCCATCGATCCTTTCCGCCGCTACTGCCTGCTTGAAGGTCTCGACGACATCGGCCTCACGCTGCGTCACGCAGATGCGCTGGACACGTTTGAACAGAAGCACAATGCCGCATTCTGGCTGGCTCCACGGCCCGCCGCTGCCCTGTAAGCCATGAGCTCGAAGGGACGGCGACAGAAGCACGGCCGTCCCGCGACACAGTACCCAGCACGACCAAGGAGCATGAGATGAGCGAAGCGAAAATCGCAGGCACGCGCTTAACCGGCGCCGAGATCATGTGGGCCACCCTCGAAGGCGAGGGTGTCCGCGAGGTCTTCGGCTATCCCGGCGGAGCCATCCTGCCCGTCTATGACGCGCTGCGCAAGTTCCCCATCCGCCACATCCTGGTGCGCCACGAGCAGGGCGCAGCGCACATGGCCGACGGCTTCGCGCGCGCCTCGGGCAAGATCGGCGTAGCCATCGCCACCTCCGGCCCCGGCGCGACGAACCTCGTCACCGGCATCGCCACGGCCATGCTCGACTCCGTCCCCATGCTCTGCATCACCGGCCAGGTCTCGAGCAAGGCGCTCGGCTCCGATGCCTTCCAGGAAGTCGACATCACCGGCATCACGCTGCCCATCACCAAGCACAACTATCTGGTGACACGCGCCGAAGACATCGCTCCGACCATCCGCGAGGCCATCCAGGTGGCACTCTCCGGCCGTCCCGGCCCGGTGCTGGTCGATATCACCAAGGATGCGCAGCAGAACACCGCGGATTTCGACTTCGAAGCCGCCGCACCCAAGGCGTATCGTCCGCATCCCATGCTTCGCTCCGAACATACATCGGTGCTCGAAGCCGTCAGCCTGATCCGCAGCGCGAAGCGCCCGATCATCCTCGCTGGCCACGGCATCATCCAGTCGGGCGCGCGTGAGCAGGTGCTTGCTCTCGCTGAGCGGCTGCAGATTCCCATCGCCACCACGCTGCTGGGACTGGGCGGTGTGCCCGCCACGCATCCCTTGCAATTAGGCATGATGGGCATGCACGGCGAGTCGTGGGTGAACAACGCCATCCAATCGTCCGACCTGCTCATCGCCTGCGGCATGCGCTTCGACGACCGCGTGACCGGCACGCTGGCCACCTACGCGCCGGACGCGAAGAAGATTCACATCGAGATCGATCCGGCCGAGATCAACAAGAACGTCAAGGTCGACGTTGCCCTCATCGGCGACCTGGCCGAGATGCTCGAGATTTTGCTGCCGCATCTCTCGCCCATCAGCGGTGAGTCCGCGTGGGTGCGCGAAGTGAATGCGATGAAGGGCGAGTCCGCAGTGCGCGACATCCAGAACCTGCCCGACACCGGCCATCTCTACGCCGCGCATGTGATGCACGATCTCTGGCACGCGACCAACGGACGCGCGGTCGTCGCCACCGACGTAGGCCAGCACCAGATGTGGGAGGCGCAGTACTACAAGCACGAAGACCCGCGCTCGCTCATCACCTCGGGCGGCCTCGGCACCATGGGCTTCGCACTGCCTGCGGGCATCGGCGCCAAAGTCGGCGCGCCGGAGAAGGAAGTCTGGGTGATCGCCGGCGACGGCGGCTTCCAGATGACCGCCTGCGAGCTCTCCACCATCGCGCAGGAGAACCTCGACATCAACATCGCCGTGGTCAACAACGGCTATCTCGGCATGGTGCGCCAGTGGCAGGAGTTCTTCTACGAGAAGAACTACGAGTCTTCGCCCATCCTCAGCCCCGACTTCGTCAAGCTGGCCGAGGCCCACGGCATCCCCGGCATCACCGTCCGCACCCGCGCCGAGGTTGCGCCCGCGGTCGAGGCCGCACGCAAGCACAAGGGGCCGTTCCTCGTTCATTTCCTCGTCGAGAAGGAAGACTCGGTCTATCCGATGATCCCGGCAGGCTCCGCGCTGCACGAGATGATCCGCAGACCGGAAAAGAACCCGCTCATCGAGACCGCGCAGGATTAGTAACAGCGACCGTAACAGAAGCACCTACCAGGATTCGTCCAGAAGAGATTTGTCACCGTATGCTGCACACATTCGTCGCACTCGTTGAAGACAAGCCCGGCGTGCTCACCCGCGTCGCTTCGCTCTTTCGCAGGCTCAACGTGAACATCGTCTCGCTGACCGTCGGCCGTTCGGAGAAGTCCGGCGTCTCGCGCATGACGATCGTCTCGGAAGCCTCTCCGACCGCCGGCCATCGCATCATGGCCAGCCTCTACAAACTGGAAAATGTCGTGGAAGTGGACGATGTCAGCCAGTCGCCCAACGTCGCCCGTGAGCTTGCGCTCATCAAGGTGGCGGCCACACCCAAGACCCGCTCGCACATCTTCGAACTGGTCGAGGTCTTCCGCGCGCGCATCGTCGATCTGGCGCCCGAATCGCTGATGATCGAGATCACCGGCGTCGAGAGCAAGATCGAAGGACTCATCCAGGTTCTGAACGAGAGCGAAGACCGCATTCTCGAAATCTCCCGCACCGGCCGCATGACCATGCGCCGCGGCCAGCACACCAGCCGCGTCCTCGATGCCATGCGCGTTCCCCGGCCTGAAGCCGAAGCCGAGGACGACGACACGGTGCGCGACCTTGCAGCTGAAGAGACCGAAATTCCGCCGGTCATCTAAAACTTCAACGTGGCGACAGAAACGCGGCAGCTTGCTGCGCGGCGCCCGAACCGACTTCATCCAAACAAAGAAAAGGAAACACCATGGCGAAGACTTATTACGATCAGGACGCAGACCTCTCCCTTATCCAGGGCAAGAAGGTCGCCATCATCGGTTACGGCTCGCAGGGCCACGCGCACGCCCTGAACCTGAAGGACTCCGGCGTCGAAGTTCACATCGGCCTGCCCGAAGGCAGCAAGTCCATCGACAAGGCAAAGAAGGCCGGCCTCGTGGTCACCAGCATCGATGAAGCCGCCGAATGGGCCGACGTCATCATGATCCTGACCCCGGACGAGACGCAGGGCAAGGTTTACGCCAATCACATCGCCAAGCACCTCAAGGCCGGCAAGGCCCTGGTCTTCGCGCACGGCTTCAACATCCGCTACGGCACCATCCAGCCCCCCACCGATGTGGACGTCTTCCTGGCTGCTCCCAAGGCCCCGGGCCATCGCGTCCGCGAGGTCTTCACCGAGGGCGGCGGCGTCCCGGGCCTGGTCGCCGTCTACCAGGATGCGACCGGCAACGCGCTGAAGCTCGGCCTCTCCTATGCCAAGGGCATCGGCTGCACCCGCGCCGGCGTGCTTGAGACCACCTTCAAGGAAGAGACCGAGACCGATCTCTTCGGCGAGCAGGCTGTCCTCTGCGGCGGCACCGCTGCCCTGGTCAAGGCTGGCTTCGATACGCTGGTCGAGGCTGGTTACCAGCCCGAGATCGCCTACTTCGAGTGCCTGCACGAACTCAAGCTGATCGTGGACCTGATGTACCGCGGCGGCCTGGCCTATATGCGCCACTCCATCTCGAACACCGCCGAGTACGGCGACTACGTTGCCGGCCCGCGCATCGTCACCGACGAGACCCGCGCCGCCATGAAGAAGCTCCTCGCCGAGATCCAGGACGGCACCTTCGCCAAGAACTTCATCGACGAAAACAACACCGGCAAGAAGTGGTTCGACCAGATCCGCAAGCAGGAAGCCGGTGAGCTGATCGAAGAAGTCGGCGGCAAGCTGCGCGCCGCGATGCCCTTCCTCGATCCGGTCAAGATCGAGAACGGCACCCCGGTCAAGGCCTAAACCATACAAAATCACCATGCATCGAATGGCCGCGGGCATCTCTGCCGCGGCCATTCGTGTCTATCGAAATATGCAGAACAGGAACGTCCCCCAATTCTGCCGCACCCTCGCGGCTGTGGTGTCACTCGCGTCTGCCGCGCTGCTGCCCGCTACACTCCAGGCCCAGGCAAGCCTCAAGTGCCAGGTGCAGCCGCAGACCCTTGCAGCCATGCACCATTGCTACCGTCCGCTGCTGGTCTTCAGCCCACGCGGAGATAATGCCGCGCTCCGCGCCCAGATTCAGAACCTCGATAACGACGCCGACGACATGATGGACCGCTTTGTGCTGCTCACGCCCATCCTCGCCGACAGCCATGGTTACCAGCCGCCGCTCGACTCGCCTCACGCCTTACTCCCCGGCACAGAAATGGCCAGCATTCGCCGCCGCTTCCAGGTGCCCGATGGGACATTTCTCGTCCTGCTGCTGGAGGAGAACGGAGCCGTCGCACTGCGCAGCAGCCATCCTGTCTCGACGGATCGCCTGAACGCACTCATCGACACCATGCCGGATCGCAAAATCGAGCGTCAAAGAAAAGACGCGTACTAAACGTGTATCGCAGAAATGAGGTGAGAACGGATTGACATGCAAGCGCTACATAGCTATGCTACATGGCAGGTGACTTTCATGTCGCAAACCGCCAAGGCACGTGTCTTTATGAATGGCCGGAGCCAGCACGTCACGATTCCGGCTGAGTTCCGTTTTCGCAGCGCGCAGGTAACAGTCCGCCGCGATCCGGCGAGCGGCGATCTCATTCTTTCGGAAGTGCCAGACATTCAAGAGGTCTTTGCCGCACTCGATGCGGCGAAGATTCCGGCAGACTTCCTGTGCGATGAGGATCGTGATCGCCAGCCAGCCCCGGAGCGCGAAGCGCTCCATACGTTGTAACTGGGAGCGCGACGATCACTGTGGGCGCACGATATCTGCTCGACACTAATACCTTCAGCTATATCGCTACGGGCATATCACCAGCGGCAAGAGCAGAGTTTCAACGGCTGCTTCATGATCCGGCGGCAGAAGTCTGCATCTCCTCCATTACGGAGGCGGAAGTCCGCTATGGGATGGCGAAACGGGCGCTCGGCCCAACCCGGACCCGTGCGATTGAAAGCCTGCTTCTTACCGTAGACATCCTGCCGTGGGATTCGAGCGCAGCATCGGTATATGGAAAGGCGCGTGTGGCCATCGAGGCGCTCGGAATTACCGTGGCAGCGATGGACATGCTGATTGGAGCGCACGCCGCCAGCGTTGGCGCAGTGCTTGTTACGCGAGACAGTATCTTCGAAAGCATCGGCACCATGTTGCATCTGACCGCCACAGCGAATTGGGCGACGGACCTTCCATAGCTGAAAAACTATCAACCTGACTGGCTGCGCTGTCCCTGGAATAAGAACCTTCGCTACGCAGTCGCGAGGCACGGTCGAAGGCTCTGCCATGTAGAGATTCACAGTCCCGGCTTGCCTTCGTTGTACCATCAGAGTGAGGCTCTTTTATGACCACCGCCAGTTCCGCAATTGCGCTGGATCCGGCTGCTGCTTCTTCTCCTCGGACTTCCCTTCCACAGCTTGTGGAGGCTCTCAAGCGTGTTACCCCTCTGCAGGGGCTCGAGGAATCGGAATACATCTGGCTCGCGACGCACGGACTCGAGCGTTTTATTCCTGCCGGAACCACTCTCTTTCACGAAGGCGATGCCGCCGAGGCCATGATCATCGTGCTGCGCGGCGAGGTGCACGTCCGCCGCGAGCGTGGCGGCCCCGCGGCGCTCTTCATCGGCCGCGCCGGCCAGATCACCGGCCTGCTGCCCTTCTCGCGCATGAAGACCTACGGCGGCCACGGCTACACCGTCGCCGACGTCTCGGTGCTCGAGTATCCCCGCTCCATATTCCCGGCCATGATGCAGGCCGTACCCTCCATGACGCAGCGCTGCGTCTCCGTGCTGCTGGACCGCGTTCGCGAAGTGACACGGCTCGAGCAGCAGACGGAAAAGCTCACGGCACTGGGCAAGCTCGCCGCCAATCTCGCGCATGAGATGAATAACCCGGCCTCGGCCGCGCAACGCGCCGCCTCCGGCCTGCTCGATGAACTGCGCGTCTACGGCCACGAAAAATATCGCCTCGGCGGCCTTTGTCTCGATACGGCACATATGGCGCAGGTCCGTGACTGGCAGGACTCCGTGCGCGAGCACGCCCGCCATACCCCGCCGGAGACCGAGCGCCATGCCCAGCGCGAAGACGAGGTCCAGGAATGGCTTCGCGGCCACGGCGTGGAGCAGAGCTGGAAGATTGCCCCCGAGCTGGCCGAGCTTGGCGTCACCGCTGCTCAGCTCGAGCCGCTCGGCAGCTTCCTCAACGCCGAAGCGCTCTCGATTGTCCTCGGTCAGTTTTCTTCGTCGGTCCGCGCGGAGCGCATCGCCGAAGCCATGCTCGATTCGACAGCCCGCATCTTCGACCTCATCCGCGCCATCAAGGATTACTCCTACATGGACCAGGCGCCGATCCAGGAGGTCGACGTGCGCCAGGGGCTCGAGAACACGCTTACCATGCTCCAGTCGCGCCTTGCGCATGTCGAAATCGAGCGCCGCTACGCTGACGATCTGCCTTGCATCGCCGCCTACGGCAGCGAACTCAACCAGGTGTGGATGGGACTGCTCGAAAACGCCCTCGATGCCATCGACGATCACGGCAAGATCACCCTCGCCGTGCAGATATCGGGCGACATGCTGCTCATCGAGGTGTGGGACAACGGCATCGGCATCGGGCCCGAAATCCGCGACCGCATCTTCGAGCCCTTCTTCACGACCAAAGCGCCTGGCCGCGGACTCGGGCTCGGACTCGACAATGTGCAGCGCATCGTCCGCCGCCATCGCGGCTACGTCAGCGTCGAATCGAAACCAGGAGCCACCTGCTTCCAGATCCGCCTGCCGATCGAACAGCTGCTGGCGTACTGAGTTACTTAAGGGTGTAGGGCATAGGGGATAGGGTGTAGAAGAGCTTTCTGCCTGCTCTATCCCCGACGCTGCATGATGTGCCTGGGACTGGCGTCTCGCGGATGAAGCTCAGGGAGCATCTTGCTCAGCATGCGCCCTATTTCCTCCGACAGGCCTTCCGCTCGCAGCCGATTATCACGAGTTAAGAAGCCCAGTCTCTCCGCGATCAGCAGTTGCGTCTGCACTTCGTGATTCGATCCACGCGCGATGGCGAGAAACTGACAGTATTCTCCTCGAGAGCCGCGTCCATAGCCCTCAGCAATATTGCTTGCGATCGACACTCCTGCCCGCCGCAATTGGCTTGTGAGCCCATAAACTTCTCCGCGTGGAAACGACTCGGTAAGTCGGTAGATCTCGACGCAAAGATCCATCGCTTTCTGCCAGACGATCAGTTCCTGATAAGAGGAAAGCATGCATCTTTCTACGCCTGCCAGCCTTAACCAAGCGAGCACTTCTACACCCTACTCCCTATCCCCTACACCCTTTCGTAATTATTCCGCTCTCAACGCCTCGACCGGATTCACGCTCGCTGCGCGTCGCGCAGGCAGCCATGCTGCACAGGCGGCAGCGGCAGTAAGTACCAGCGCCACGCCGCTCAGCGTCCAGCCATCGTGAGCCTTCACGCCGTAGAGATAGCTGCTCACCAGCCTGCCAGCGAAATACGCCAGCACCAGCCCCAGCACCACTCCCACGCCCACCAGAGCACCCGCCTGCCGCATCACCAGGGCCATCACATTGCCTCGGCTCGCACCGAGAGCGAAGCGCACGCCCATCTCGCGCGTCCGTTGACTCACCACATAGGCCAGCAGTCCATAGAGCCCTGCCACGCATAACAGCAGTGCCGAGCCGGCAAAGATTTCGAGCAGCCGCGCCGCCAGCATCTGACTGCCATAAGAGTCTTCGACAATCTGGTTCATGGTGGTGATGCGCGAGTTGGCCAGCTCCGGGCTCGCCTGCTTGAGCGCCGCACGCAGTTCTGGGATCACCTGCGCCGGCTCGCGCTCGGTGCGCACCGCCAGGTCCATCGCAATGCCCTCAAGCACCGTGTAGAAGCCGCTGTCCGGGGTGAGCTGCGCAAGGTTTACCTCGACTTCGGGCGCCGCCTCACCACCCACCGACGCCTGGTGAAAATCGTCGAGCACCCCGACGATCTTCGCCGACTTACTGTTCTCTCCGCCAACGCTGATGACCTCCTTGCCGATCACCTTTCCCGGGTCCTGTTCCTCGGGAAAAAATGCCCGCGCAAAGGCGCGATTGACCACGATCACCGGCTCAGACGATGCCGTATCCTGTGGCTCGAAGTAGCGCCCGCGCAGCATCTGGAAGGCGAAGACACGCTGCATATCCGGGCTTACCGCCTGAAATGCCGAAGTTACCGACACCGGCTTACTTTTGGGATCACCGTATGTGGTCTTGTAGAGACCGATGCGCATGGTGAAATTGCTGTCGAGCGGCACCTGCGTCATCAGTCCGGCCGCAGTCACACCCGGCAGATGCTGGGCACGCTCGAGCAACGGCGCATAGAGCTCGGTGGCAGCATTTACCTTCGCGTAGCGATAGGTGGGGACATCGAGGCTCGCAACAAGAATGTGATCGGTGCGGAAGCCCAGCGGCACCTGACGCAATGCGTAAATGGTGCGCAGTAATAACCCGCAGCAGGCCAGCAGTGCCAGCGACATCGCAATCTCAGCCACGACGAGGCCGCCGCGCAGCCTCTGCTGACCGCGGCTCACCCCACCCTGCTGGCCGCCCTGGCGCAGCACCGGCTCGATGGGCGCACTTACCGCAATGAGCGCCGGCCACACCGAGGCCAGCACGGCCGAGAACAGCGTGAGTCCAGCTAATGTAACCATTACGGTGACAGATGGCAGCGCCGGCACCGCAAGCGGCAGGCTCTGCTTGAGCGCATGCTGAAAGACACGCACTGCAAGCATAGCCATGCCCGCGCCGATCAGCGATGCCGCACCACTCAGCACCAGTCCTTCGATGACCATCTGCTGCAGCAGCCGCGTGCGTCCAGCGCCGAGCGCGCCGCGCATGGCAATCTCGCGCTGCCGCGCCGAGGCTCGCGCCAGCAGCAGGTTGGTCGCATTCACGCAGGCAATCAACCAGAGCACGCCGGATGCGCCCAGCAACGCGAGCAAAGCGCCGCGCTCGTCTTTTGAGATGAGCCCTTCTTCATAACGCTCGACCTTGACGTGCTTCGCGCTCTCCTGCCAATCATGATTGCCGACGTTCTTCACTAGTTGCGCCTGCACGGCCGTCAACTCGGCAAGCGCAGATTCGATCTTCACACCAGGCTTGAGCCGCGCAATCGTCGCATAGTAACGACTGTTAACATTCGACTCGCGATCCTTGTCTCCGAGCGTGACAGGAACCCACACCGGGGACAGGTCGCGGCGATCCGGATAGAAGAACCCGCGCGGCATCACGCCAACGATGAGGTAGCTCTTACCATTGATCTTTGCTGTCTTTCCGATCACATTCTGGTCGCCATGAAACAACGCCTGCCATGTCGAGTAGCCGAGGACCACATCGCTGTCCCGCGCTGTTTTCGCAAAGCTCTCCGGCCCCGATGGAAGCCCGGGACCGATCAGCGGCGACACGCCCAGCAGCGAGAACAGGTTCGCGCTCACATTGGTCATTGATATCTGCGTCGCGCTGTCCCCGGTCTCGAGAAAGCTGCGGCCATTCGTACTGCTGGAAAATGCGATGCCTTCATAGCTCTTCAGCCGTTGCTGCCACGCTGAAATATCCTGATAGGTTGGCGAATATTGGAACATCCCTCCCCCTGCCGAAAGCTTCACCAGCCTGCCCGCATCCTTGTAAGGCAGCGGCTGGAGCATCACGTGATCGACCACCGTGAACATCGCCGTGGCCGCGCCTATCCCAAGCGCGAGAGTCCCGATCACCGACGCCGCAAAGCCAGGCGAGCGGCGCATCTGCCGCAGCGCGTAGCGCAGGTCCTGTACCACCCGTTCCACGCGCAGCCATCCCCACGAAGCCCGCGTCGCCTCCTGCACCAGAGCGGCATTGCCCAGCTCCCGCCGCGCATTTGTATCCGCTTCGGTTACATTCTCACCCGCCGCACGACGCTCCGCCGCCGCCATCGCCAGGTGCGACGCCAGCTCGTCTTCCAGATCCTGCTTGCGCTTCTCGCCAAAGAACCAGGCCATCGCTGCTTCTCCTTGAATTCGTGAACGCTTCAGCCTTCCGCTTCCGGCACCGCTCCCAGCACGCCTGCCATGGCCTGCACCATGGCCTCCCACTTCGAGCGGTCTCGCAGCAGCTGGGCCTTGCCATCCTTTGTCAGTTCATAAAACTTTGCCCGCTGATTCTGGTCAGTCACACCCCATTTGCTCTTGATCCACTTCTGCTTTTCGAGCCGGTGCAGTGCCGGATAGAGCGATCCCGTCTCTACCTGCAGCACCTCACCCGAGCGCGCACGGATGGCCTGACCGATGCCGTAGCCATGCTGCGCACCCCAGCGCAGGGTTTCGAGAATCAGCAGGTCCAGCGTGCCCTGCAGCAGCTCGATGCGGTTCTGATATTTTTCTTTCGCCATGATGTAGAGAATCTACACCCATGGCTGTAGCGCGTCTACATCTATTTGCAAAAGAAAAGAGGCGCATGTCATGCGCCTCTTCCTCGTTCCTGTTTCTGCTTAAAAACTAATATCCGTTTGCGATCAGGTAATCCACCGTCAGCTCGAACTCCGGCGCTTTTGTCTTCTGCAGCGCGTGCTTGATCAGCACATCCGCCTCGAGATTGACCGGCGAGCCCGGCGTCAGCGTGTGCAGGTTGGTCGCCGCATAGGTATGCGGAATGATCGCCACCGATACAACCGCACCATCCCAGCGTGCAATCGTCAGGCTGATGCCCTCGATCGCAATCGAGCCTTTTTCCACCATGTAGCCGCGTAGATGCTCCGGCACCTCGATCTCCAGCCACCAGTCGGTGTTCTCCGCGCCCGGCGTCAGCGGACGCAGCACACGCAGCGTGCCGGTACCGTCCACGTGGCCCTGCACGATATGGCCGCCCAACGGCGCGCCTGCCGGCGTGGGCAATTCGAGATTCACCGCCGCGCCGGCCTTCAACGCCGTCAGCGAAGTCCGCGCAATCGTCTCTGCGGCGAGGTCGGCATAAAACACCGGGGCCGCGATATCGAGCGCCGTCAGGCACACACCGCTTACCGCAATGCTGTCGCCTTCCCTCAGCCGCTCCGCCAGCACCGGTGCCTCCACGGCAATGCGCCGCGCTCCCGGCCGCTCTTCTACCCCAAGAATCTTCCCGGTTGCTTCGATCAATCCAGTGAACATATCTCTAGTTTACTTGCGTCTTGAGCAAACCCGGCTATGCCCGCCAGGGATCGCGCAGCTCTGTCGTGATGCACACATCCGGACCGTAGTGCCGCGACGAGGTCGACCTCGTCTCCCAACACACTTCCTCGCCCTCCGCGATCAATGGCACAGCTTTTTCTCCCAGCAGAACCGGCGCATAGAACAACGTCACCCTGTCGACCAGGGCCTCGCGCAAAAACGCGCCATTCAACTGGCTGCCACACTCGAGCAGCAGAGAGAGGATGCCGCGCCGGTCAAGAGCTCGCAACATCTCGTGCAGATCCACGCGCGCCCCGTTGCCTGCCAGCACTTCCACCTCGATGCCCATGACCTCCAGCGCCTTGCGCCGCTCGGGATTCGGTGTCGTGCAGAAGACCAGCACATCGTTTACAGCCGTGCGCACCAGCTTCGAGTCCAATGGAATCCGCAGCGCCGAATCGAGCACCACGCGCAGCAAAGGACGGCGGCGCGCAAGCCCGCTGCGGTCGGTCAGCAAGGGATCATCGGCCAGCACGGTATGAATCCCGGTCAGGATCGCATCCGAGGCATGACGCATCCGCTGCACCTCGGCGCGCGACTCTTCACCGGTCAGCATCACCGCGGCCGGCGGACCTGCCGGCCGCGCACTCGGTGCCGGTGCAATCCGTCCATCCAGCGACACACCGGCCTTCAGCGTCACAAACGGCACACCGCTCACGATCGAACGCGCAAAGCCCATGTTCAGCGCCCGCGATGCGTCCATGCAGACATCCGTCTCGACCGTGATACCCGCCGCGCGGATGCGCGCCATGCCCTGTCCGTTTACCTGCGGATTCGGATCACCAGTTGCCACGACTACGCGCGCAACGCCGGCGGCGATCAGCGCGTCCGCGCACGGGCCGGTGCGCCCGGTGTGCGAACAGGGCTCAAGCGTCACGTAAGCCGTAGCCCCGCGCGCAGCATCGCCCGCGGCCTTCAGGGCTACGATCTCGGCGTGATCCCGGCGGTCGTAGACATGGAATCCCTCGCCCACGACCGCGCCGTTTTTTACCAGCACGCAACCCACATGGGGATTGGGAGAGGCGAGACCAATCGACTGCCGGGCCAGCCCCAAAGCACGCTGCATCCAGCGCATATCTTCTGCGCGATCCGACGTGAGTGCTTCCGTATCTGTCACCGCAGTTGATCCTTACCTGCTGCTCTAGCCCAGCAGCGACTCCACAAACGCTTCGCTGTCGAAAGGCAGCAGGTCGTCGATCTTCTCACCTACGCCGATGTAGCGCACCGGCAGCTTCAGCTCACGGGCAATCGCTACCGCAATGCCGCCTTTTGCCGTGCCATCCAGCTTGGTCAGCACAATGCCTGTCACTCCGGCTGACTCGGTGAAGAGCCGCGCCTGCTGCAAACCGTTCTGCCCGGTGGTCGCATCCAGCACCAGCAGCACTTCGTGGGGAGCATCGGGGATAAACCGCTGCGTGATACGCCGCATCTTGTCGAGCTCGTCCATCAGACCGGCCTTGGTATGCAGGCGTCCAGCCGTATCGACAATCAGGTAGTCCTTCTTGCGAGCGGTCGCGGCCTGCAATGCATCGAAGAGCACGGCTGAAGGATCGCCGCCCTGCTTCGAGCGGATCATCTCCACCCCGCTGCGCTGGCTCCAGACCTCGAGCTGTTCGATAGCCGCGGCACGAAAGGTATCGGCCGCGCACAGCAGCACGGATTTGTTCTGCGCGCGGAAATGTGCCGCCATCTTGCCGCTGGTCGTGGTCTTGCCCGTGCCGTTCACGCCCACCATCAGGATTACTTCCGGCGGATTCGCCACGGTGCGCGGAGGCCGCGCCTGCTCGTCGAGAATGGCCTTGAGCTGCTCCTTGAGCAGACTGCGCAGCTCTTCGCCATCGCGAATCTGCTGCCGCTTCGCGCGCTCGCGCAAGGCATCCAGGATTTCGGTCGTCACATTCACCCCGATATCCGAGGCGATCAGCGACATTTCCAGCTCTTCCAGGGCCGCATCGTCGACCGTCCGCGTCATCGAGAGCACAGTCTCGATGCGGTCCTCGAGGCTCTCCCGCGTGCGCGAGACGGCCTGCTTCATGCGGTCGAAAATGCTTGTTTTAGGCGGCTCTTCCAGGCTGCCGAAGAGGGTTTGAATCATGCTTCGGGTATCCTCAGACTCTTTCTCCGAGTGTACTACCCTGCGCCGGCCGGCTTTCTTTAGACCACCTGGGCGATACGGCGCCTGCGCACAATCGACGGCGCAGGCCGCAGGCTCCGCACCACGATCGTGCCCCGCTGCACCAGCGTCGCCAGCGCCTGCACCGCGTCCGCGTCATAGCGTGAGCCGGTCATCCGTCCCATCACCTGCAGCACATAGCGGGGATCCATCGCGGCCTGGTAGGGACGGGCCGTGGTCATTGCGTCAAAGCTGTCCGCCACGGCGATGATGCGCGCCATCATCGGAATCTCATCGTCTTTCAACCCGTACGGATATCCGGAGCCATCGAGCGCCTCATGATGCAGCTCGACACCGGGGATCAGGTCGTTCAGCGCCTCGATCGGGCGCAGGATCGACGCCCCCTTCACGGTGTGCGCCTTGATCATCTCGAACTCGTCCGGCGTCAGCGTATTTTCCTTGGTCAGAACCGAGTCTTCGATGCCCACGTTGCCGATGTCATGCAGCAGCGCCGCGAGCCGGATGCGCTCCACCTGCGTTGAGTCGAGCTTCATCTCGCGCGCGATCTCACCGGCGTAGAAGGCCACCCGCTCCGAATGTCCACGCATGTAGGGTGCCCGTTCATCGACGGCCCGGGCCAGCATGGCAATCAGGTCGACCAGCGAGGTGTAATGCCGCCGCGCCTCGCCCTGCCGCTCCTGGAAGCTGTCCTGGAGCGTCTGCAGCGCATGGCGCCAGGCGCGCGCCGTCTCCGCGAACGGCGTATCCCGCAGCACCTCTTCCTGCCGTTCCGCGAAATGCAGCGAGCGGGAATCAATGGAGGCCGCCAGGTTGCGGCTCTGCCGCCCTGTCCGCCAGCTCAGGAAGACCGAAACTCCGAGGGCGAGGGCCAACGCCAGCACAACCGGCAGCCAGCCCGGCAGGGGCCAGTGCCTTGCCGCCCGCTCCAGCAACAGCGCACCCAGCGCGATCGCGCCGTACCGGCAGAAGATGGCCAGTAGCAGGCGCCAGCGAAATGGGTGGACGGGCTTCATGAAAGAGACACAACTCGGCTGCCGTGAGTGTATCGCTCTGGAAGGCCCGAAGTAGCTCCCTCGAAAGTGGCATCGGCCGCCGAACTACCCCGGAGGCCGGTGCACTGCGGTTATTCTTCCCGGCCGGGACGGGCCATCAGCTCCTGAATCGCCTGCGGAGCGCTTCTCCTGCCTTCGAGAACGGCCTCCACCTGCTCGGCAATCGGCAGTTCCACCCCGCGGGAACGGGCCAGGCCCAGTGCAGCAGCGGTCGTCTTCACGCCCTCGGCCACCTTGCCGCCCATCCCTTCGAGAATCTCCACCAGCGTCCGCCCCTTGCCCAGCTCCACGCCCACGTAGCGGTTGCGCGATAGCCCCCCGGTGCAGGTCAGCACCAGGTCGCCCACGCCGGATAGGCCGGACAGCGTCTCCCGCCGTCCGCCGCAGGCCTCGGCCAGCCGCGTTACCTCGGCAATGCCGCGGGTGATCAGCGCCGCCGTGCTGTTGTGGCCCAGCCCCAGACCGGTCACCACCCCGGAGGCGATGGCGATCACGTTCTTGAGCGCGCCGCCCAGCTCCACACCCACCACGTCGTCATTCGTATAAAGGCGCAGCGAATTGCTCGAGAACTCGCGCTGCAGCCGCGCCGCGACATCCATATCGGAAGCTGCAATCGTGACCGCCGTCGGCATTCCCGCCGCTGTCTCCTGCGCGAACGAAGGGCCGCTCAGCACCGCGATCGGCAGCGTGAGCCCACGCGAGGCCAGTACATCGGCCATGATTTCGCTCACACGAAGATAGGTTCCGTCCTCGACGCCCTTGGTCGCGCTCACCAGAATCTGCCCCGGCTTCAGCCACCCGGCAAACCGTGTGTAGGAATCGCGCACCGCGTGCGACGGCATCACGCTCACGATGATCTCAGCCTCGCTCAGAGCGACTGCCGGATCGGAGGTCACCGTCATCGCCTCCGGAATCGCAAAGCCCGGCAGGAATACCGCATTCTCGCGCTTCTCGCGGATCGAGGCCGCCGTCGCCTCGGAACGCGTCCAGAGCGTCAGATCATGACCGCCACGGCGGGAAAGACTCAGTGCAATCGCAGTGCCCCAGGCGCCGCTGCCCATCACAGAAATCCTGCTCACTACGCTTCCGCTTTCTTTTTTGAACCGAACTTGTTTTCGGTGCCCTTCAGCAGCCGCCCGATGTTCTGGTGATGCTTGAAAATCACCAGCAGCGGCACGAAGAAGATCACTCCCGTCAGCAGAGGCGTGCGGGCGCCGTGCGGCAGCAGCAGCGCAGCCGGCGGAAAGACTACCGCCGCCAGGATGGAGCCGAGCGAGACATAGCGCGTCAGGATGACGGCGACGAGAAAGACGCCCAGCCCGCAGAGCGCGGCCCATGGAGCCAGCGCGATAAATACTCCCAGCGCCGTCGCCACGCCCTTGCCGCCCTTGAAGCCCAGCCAGACCGTGTAGACGTGCCCGAGAATGGCAAAGAGCGCGGCCAGCGCCTCGGCATCCTGGTGCGGAATCGGCTGGAGCTGCGGCAGCGCGGCGATCTTTGCCGCCACCACGACGGCAGCAAAGCCCTTCAGCGCATCGATGAGAAAGGTCAGCGCGCCCAGCTTCTTTCCGCCCGAGCGGATCACATTGGTCGCGCCGATGTTGCCGCTGCCCTTAGAGCGGATGTCTTCCTTCAGGAAGACGCGTACAAGAATGTAGCCAGTCGGAATCGAACCCAGCAGGTAAGCCGCGAGCGAGACCAGAGCATAAGTAAATACAGGCATCGAGTTACGAGTTTACCCTGCTGCTACGCGCAGAGCGAGCCGCCTTCGTCCCCTGCTCCCGCCGGTCGCAAGTTTGGGATCTTTCTTATCCCAAAGGCCGGGTGGCCCACTCAAGCCGGTGTTGCTTGGGTGGGGGCAAGAGGTCGCAGTACACCTTCCCATCCAGGCTCTTCTTGAAAAGCGGAACCATCCACTGCGGCCGGGATGACAATCGAAAATCTAAGCATCTTGCTTTCCATCCACCTGTATGTGGATGCTGCCTACATCAACCGGCGACGAACCAGGTCCAGCGCCTGCTGACTGGCATACTGCCGGATGCGGTTCCGGTCGCCGTTGAAGCGCTTTTCGAGCACCTCGGTACCTTCGGCGTCGCTCACCGCGAAGTACACCAGCCCGACCGGCTTCTCTTCACTGCCGCCACCCGGTCCGGCGATGCCGGTGACGCCCACCCCATGCGTCGTGCCGCACTGCGCCCGAATGCCCTCGGCCAGCGCGACCGCCACTTCGCGGCTCACCGCGCCGTGCCGCTCGATCAGATCCTCGGGCACGCCGGCAAACTGCGTCTTCAGCTGATTCGAGTAGACCACTGCGCCACCCATGAACGAGCGTGACGAGCCGCTGATGCTGGTCAGCCTCTGCGCAATCAAGCCCCCGGTGCAGCTTTCGGCCACCGATAGCGTCGCCCCGCGCATCTCGAGGTAATAGAGCACGATCTGCTCCAGCGTCTCGCCCTGCGACGAATACACCAGTTCTTCGAGCTCTTCCTCGATGCGCCCGGCCAGCTCGTCCACGCGCGCCTGCGCCGCCTCGGGAATCGACTTGCCGCAGATCAGGTTGAGCTGAATATCCCCCAGGTGCGCGAGGATCGTCGTCTCCACATCCTTGAACTGCTGGTAGATGGGCGCAATCCGCGCATCCGCTGCCGACTCGCCGATCATCGCCGCTTTGAGCACGCGCGTGGCGATATGCCGGACAGGAAGCGTCTCACGGAGCAGCGGCATGCACTGCTCGTCGAACATGGGCTTCAGTTCGGAAGGCGGCCCCGGAAGCAGGAAAATCAGCTTGCGATGCTCGCCGTAAACCGTATCCAGCATCTGGCCTGGAGCTGTACCGCGTGCATTCTCGAGCACGATCGCGCCTTCGAGCGTATCGGCCTGTTTCTCGTTGTTGCGGGTGATCGTCTGTCGCCGCGCGGCAAAGCGGGTGTAGAGCTCCGCAATCAGGTCCGGATTGCGCTTGAGCTGGATCTTCAGCGCCTCGGCCACCGACTCGCGCGTCAGATCGTCCTCGGTCGGACCGAGACCGCCCATGATGACAAGGATGTCCGTGCGCCGCACCGCGTTGCGGATCGCCTCCACCAGGTGCTTCTGCCGGTCGCCGACGATGGTCTTGAAGGCCACGCTCACACCCAGCAGGTTCAGCTTTTCGGTGATGTAAAGAGAGTTGGTGTCCTGGCGCCACGGCGTCAGCAGCTCGGAACCAATAGCAATGATCTCGGCGTTCATCGAGCCCTGACCAATCCAAGAAAAGGAAGATAACAATGCATACGAAGAAGGGCTAGAAGATACGCCATCCTTCGACACCCAACGGTACATGATAAACGGAGCTGCCGGTGGCCACGAGCGCGCTGCCTCCCGGGACAAAGGTGAAGCCCACAATTCCCGAGCCGGAAATCACCAGCGCCGGATCTTCCTCGCCGGGTCCGATGCGCACCACGCCGCGGCGTCCGCCCAGCGAACCAGCCACGTACACGGCCCCGGCCACATCCACCGCCAGTCCCTGAGGACGTCCCAGCCCGCGATAGAAGACCGTCGTTGCGCCATCCTGATCGATCGCATACACCGCGTCGTGCGACGAGGTTGTCGGCCCCGCGACGTACAGCGTGCCATCGATCCCGAAGGCGAGGTGATAAGCCGCCACGCTCGGCTCGAGCGTCGAGAAGACGAAAATCTGCCGGTCCGGAGCGATCTTAAAGATGGTCCCGCTGCGGTCGCCCACGTAGAGATTACCCTCGCCGTCGAAAGCCATCCCGGTAGCCACGCCCATACCCTCGGCATAGACGGACGCCGCACCCGAATGGGTCACGCGATACACCGTGCCGTCATTGCGCGAAGAGACGTACAGGTAGCCGTCCGGCCCCATGGCCAGGCCCGTCGCGTTCATGATGCCGGAAAGAAAGGGCCGCATCTCGCCGTCCTGCTCTACGCGATAGACCGAAACCGGTGTCTCCTGACCGCGCGAGCCGGAAAGCGTGACATAAATATTGCCCGCCTCATCGACAGCCGGACTTGCGACGGCGTGAATTCCGGTGGCCACCAGCGACGCTACCGACAGATCGACCTGGTTGCTCTGTGCCCCGTTCTGGAGGATACGCAGCTTGCCGCTCTCGGCCTCGTCGGGCACGCGCAGCACCAGCCGCCGGCTGCGGCTCATCACTACCGGCGCCGCCAGCTCTCCCAGCATGGCCACCGGGCGCCGCCAGGACACGGACGTCCCGGAAGCCGGAGCCGTAACCGGACCCAGGTTTGCGCCGTGAATCTCCACCTCGCCGCCCGGCAGCGCCACATCCGGCTGCACCGATTCGATCCGCGGCGCGCCTCCAAAATCGGTCTTGATCAGAGGTGCCATACCCAAAAGGAAACTCCCAACTCTACCACTTATGATGAATCGCCAGGCTCACCAGCAGGGCGTACCCACCGGCCGCCACGTCATCCATCATGATACCCACGCCCCCATGCAGCCGTTCCAGCTGCCGCACCGGCGCGGGTTTGGTGATATCGAAAGCGCGAAAGAGCAGCAGCGCCACCGCCGCATGCAGCCACAGGGCAGGCGATACGACCAGCGCAATTAACTGCCCGGCAACCTCGTCGATAACCACGTGACCGGGATCTTCGCGCCCGCTCTCACGCTCCACGATGCTCGACGCCGGAATGCCGATCAATGTCACCACCACGGCGGCAATCGCGGTCCAGAGCATCATCGCGCCCGGAGCCAGGTGCAGCGCCCGCATGCTGAAGGTCCAGATCAGCACCGTTGCGACCGAAGCCCAGGTTCCCGGACCGCCCGGAAGCAGACCAATACCGAAAAACGTGGCCGTCAGCCACGCCCAAGTCGTTTTTCCCCACCGCACCTTTGGTTGCGGCATGCCTGTGTGCACTTTTATCCCTGCCTTAGTGCGAAGTGTCTTCGTCGTCATCCGGACGCCGCGGCTGGTTGTCCAGCCCCTCGAGCACATCGGGATCGAGGATGGGCGAAGAGATGCGGTACGCCCCGCTCGACCACTTACCCAGGTCGATCAGCCGGCAGCGATCGCTGCAGAAAGGAAAATCCTCAGACCCGGCCAGCACCAGCGTGCGGCATGTCGGGCAACGCAATGTCTGATTCTTCTCTGTCATCTCGTATTCGTAACCGTCACAGACACCCTTACAGGTGCCTGTTCGTGTAACTGATGCGTTAGACCTCGCTGACGATGCGGGCCACCACGTCGTAATCGTGCGCCTCTGTAATCTCGCAGCGGTAGAAACGTCCCGGCGTCAGCTCTTCGAAGGGGCCGAAGTCGTTGATGTAGACCGTGCCGTCGATCTCCGGCGCGTGGAACTCGGAGCGGCCCTCCCACAGCAACGGCGTCTCTTCCGACTCGCCCTCGACCAGCACATCCAGCTCGCGGCCCACCCAGTTCTGCTTGGCCTTTTTGCTGATGCCCTGCTGCAGCTTCATCAGCTTCTTGCGGCGCTGTTCGATCACCCGCGGCGGCACCTTCTCGCCGAAATCGAAGGCCTTCGAGCCCTCTTCATCGGAGTAGGTGAAGACACCCAGCCAGTCGAACTTCGCCGCGCGCACAAAGTTGCACAGCGTCTCGAAGTCCTCTTCCGTCTCACCCGGGAAGCCCACGATGAACGAGGTCCGAAGCGCAATGCCCGGCACCGCTTCGCGCACCTTGGCGACGGTCTTCAGGAAGATGTCGGCATTCGCGCCGCGCTTCATCGACTTGAGCACCGGCCCGGCCGCATGCTGCAGCGGTACGTCGAGATACTTCACAATCTTGTCATGCTTCGCAATGGTCTCAAGCAGCTTGCCTGTGATCTTGTTCGGATAGGCGTACAGGAACCGCAGCCACTTGAGGTCAGGAATCTGCGCCAGGCGGTCGAGCAGCTGAGCCAGGCCGTCCTTCAGTCCCATGTCCTCGCCGTAGCAGGTCGTGTCCTGCCCGATCAGCACGATCTCGCGCACGCCCTGGGCCACCAGGCTCTCGGCCTCGGCGACGACGGACTCGAAGCGCCGCGAGCGGAACTTGCCGCGCAGGTTCGGGATCACGCAGAACGCGCAGGGATGGTCGCAACCCTCGGCGATCTTGATGTAGGCCGAGGTCTTGCCCGTCGCGAGCAGGCGCGGCGTGGTGTGGTCATAGAGATACTGCGGCAGCGCCGACGACTCGGCGCCATCCCACTCGGAGCGTGAGAAGCGGCCTTGCTGTTCCCGCAGATCGCCCTCAGCACGGAACTCGATGCTCGTCGCGGTCGCAGCAGCAGCTTCCGCAGCGGTCAGAATGGTAAACGGCGAAGGCTCGCTGATCACCGGAGCGGGCTTCGAGAGCCCGGCGGCGGCAAGGATCGCCTCCAGCTCGCCCGTGCCGACGACCGCATCGACCTCGGGGATGTTCTTACGGATCTCGTCGCGATAGCGCTCGACCAGGCAGCCGGCCACGATGAGGCGGCGGGCCTTGCCGTCCACCTTGTGCTGCGCCATTTCGAGGATCGTGTCGACCGACTCCTGCTTGGCCTTATCGATAAACGAGCAGGTGTTGACGACCAGGATTTCGGCCTCGGAGGCGTCATTGGTCATCTGGGCGCCGGCGGAGTCGAGCAGGCCCATCATCACTTCGCTGTCCACCAGGTTCTTGGGACAGCCGAGCGAAACAAATCCCACCTTGGGGCGGGATGAGGAAGAAACGGATTGTTCGGAATCGATCACACCTGATCCAGGCGCGTCGAGGAGAGAGTGCGTCACCTAGCTATTTTACTGGATTTTTGAGGTTTCGCCCCGGAAATCGCGCCCGGCTTACTCGCCCCGTTCTGGCGTCATCCCGACCGGAGCCCTCCCGCACTCTGTCATTCCGACCGGAGCGGAGCGAAGTGGAGGAACCAGCAGTTCCCTTGGCACAAGCACAAATCCGGGTGCCCCACGTCTCGAACTTGAGACGTGGGTTCGCAGAGGCCAGGGTGCCCCAACCAAGCTCCGCTTGGGTGGGAGGAACGATCAGAGATTTCGCCCACCCCACTCAAGCCAAAACAAGGCTTGAGTGGGGTACGCACACACTTCGCTAGGGGTAGAGAACCGCAGGTCCCTCCACTTCTTTCCCTACGGTCACTTCGGTCGGGATGACAATCCTCTATGCAGACACGAAGATCTCGATACCGCTGGCCGCGTCCCCCCGAGGAAAACTCCCCCACCGCAAAGTGCTAGAATCATTCGTGTGCCGGGTCCTGCGCGGCGCAATCCCGCTAACCCCGCCAGGTCCGGAAGGAAGCAACGGTACCGGGCTAGTGCGTGCGCAGCAGGTCACCCGGCGCATATTTCCCTTCCTGCCTTCCATCCTCTCTTTTTCGCACTCCAGCCTCGCGACAAAACCATTACATGCCGTTGCGTGGACAGCCCTCTTGTCCCTCGGCGAAAATACCCTTTTGAGTTCATACCCTTAGGGAGAATGTCCTTGACCCTCGCAGTACGCCCGCCCGTGGCCCGGCGCGCCAAGATCAGCGCCCTCGGCACCTATGTCCCGTCCCGCGTTCTCACCAATCAGGACCTCGAAAAACTGGTCGAGACCTCGGACGAGTGGATTTACTCGCGGGTCGGCATCCGGGAACGGCACATTGTCGCCGAGGGCGAAGCCACCAGCGACATGGCTGTCGCCGCAGCGCGCAAGTGCCTGGCCAGCCGTGGCATCGAGCCTTCTGAAGTCGATGCCATCATCGTCGCCACGGTCACGCCGGACATGTTCTTCCCCGCCACCGCCTGCCTGGTCCAGGACAAGCTCGGCGCCGCCGGCGCATGGGGCTTCGATCTCTCGGCCGCCTGCTCCGGCTTCGTCTATGCCCTGCAGATGGGCACCAAGCTGGTCGAAAGCGGCGCGCACTCCAAGGTATTGGTCATCGGCTCGGACACCATGTCCTCGATCCTCGACTACACCGACCGCACCACCTGCGTGCTCTTCGGTGACGGTGCCGGCGCGGTGCTCATCGAGCCCGCGGCGGAAGGCGAAATCGGCATGATCGACTTTGTGCACGAGATCGACGGCTCCGGAGCGCCGGCACTGAACATGCCCGCCGGCGGCAGCGCCCATCCGTCCACCGTCGAAACCGTGCAGAACAAGATGCACTATGTGCACCAGGACGGCCAGACGGTCTACAAATTCGCCGTGCGCAAGATGGCCGAGACCGCCGAAAAGGTGCTCACCCGCAACGGCGTAACGGTGAACGAAATCGCCGCCTTCATCCCTCACCAGGCCAACAAGCGCATCATCCTCTCGAGCGCCGAGCGCCTCGGCCTGCCGCTCGAGAAGATCGTCATCAACATCGATCGCTACGGCAACACCACTGCCGGCACCATTCCGCTGGCCATGGGCACCGCCGTCGAAGAGAACCGCCTCAAGAAGGGCGACCTGGTGCTGATCGCCAGCGTCGGCGCAGGCTTCACCGTAGGCGCCACGCTGCTGCGCTGGGAGATTTAAGAGACAGCGGCCAAGCTGTTCGCAGTCAGGCACAAAAACGGTCAGCTCGATCTCGCTCCTCGTAGAGAATGATCCGCTGGCCGTTTTTCACTGGCCGCTTTTGCGCCTAACGGCTCACTGCCTCCTCGCGACCAGCGGGAGCAGGGGCCGAAGGCGAATCGCTCGGCGCGTAGCCGCCGCGCTGCTTATCCCGCCGGTACTTCCACACCCCGAAGAGCGCCGCCGCAATCAGCACCCCGAAGAAGGTCCACAGGATCACCTCTGACCAGCCGGAGAGATACTGCTCCCAGGCATGGACCACGCGCCGTCCATAGGTCGCGCCCAGCCAGGCCATGGCTCCGTAACGGACGATCCGTGCCGTGCCGACGGCGATCAGATAGGGCCGTCTCTTCACGCCCAGCGCCCCGGCCAGCAGTAGAAACGGCATCAGCGGAATCGGCGGGGGAAGCACGCAGGCCAACCCCACGGCCAGCGCTCCATGGCGTTTGATCTGCGGCTCCAGCTTGCCCAGCCAGCGCTCCGGCACGTAGCGCTGCACCATCCCCATGCCGCCCTTTTTCGCCGCACCCCAGCTCGTGTACGCGCCGCAAAGGCTGCCTGTGACCGCTGCCAGCGTCAATATCCACGGATTACCGCGATGCGCCGCCAGCAGCAGAATCAGCACATCCGTGCTTCCCGGCAGAGGCAGGGGGATGGGTGAAGCATCCAGAGCCGCAACGACGAAGACGCCGATCGCGCCCAGGTGGATGAGCCAACCGGGCATAAGGTGATGGTGCGGCGTCTTTTGAGCAGCGGGCACGTTTCCTAAGACGCGAGATCGGAGATGGAAGTCGCTGCCTGCACTCTTTGTAACGAAAAAGGAATCAGAATCCAGAGCGAGCCGCTATAAAAACCGCAGCGCCGGCACCCCAGGCAGCGCGCCGCACTCGGCCGCGTAACGATAAAACAGCCGTAGACCCTCGAGGCAGGCCTCATCCAGCACGTAGTGGATGTTCCGAGTCAGGTACTCGCGCAGCACCGATTCCGGCACCGCAATCCGCCCCGCCCACTCCTGGACCAGGTCTTCCGCATGCCCCAGGCCCGCATCGCGGGAGTGCAGAAAGTCCTCGACCAGTTGCTCCCGCGTCACGGTATCCGGACCGAAGGCCGCATCGCGCACCGCCCAGAAGGCCGAAATCCATGGCGTGCCCGACCATGCACGCCAGACCTGCGCCAGATCCAGATACTCGAGCCGCTCACCGGTGCGCGCTTCCCGCGCCGCGCGGTCCTCGAGGGCCAGCAGCGCCGGATCGCCAATCACCACCGCCGCATCGGCTGCGGCCAGCATGGCATCGAGATTCGCCGCCATGGGCACAAACTCCGGCTGCCGTTTCCAATATTTCGCGAAGAGGATGCGGGTATAGGTCACCGTCGTCATTGATGCGGTGTCGAGCGCCACCGTCTTCACGCTTTCCGGTTCGATGCCAGAACGCAGCACCAGCAGCAGCGAGCGGATGTCGTGGAGCGAAGCAATGGCACAGCCCGGAACGATGCTCTGCCCCTCACTCAGCGCATACGAGGCCACCGGGACGAGGCCGATATCCGCCTCCCCGGTCTTCAGCCTGCGCGCGCACTCCGACGGCGTAGACGAGACGATCTCGTACCGTTCGGCCAGTTCGCTTTTCCGGGGTTCGTGCTCGAAATCCCACATCAGCGGCGCAGGGTTCACAAAATCGATCGCGGCGAGAATCAGCTTGCGGGATAACGGGCTCACTCCCCAGTCTACCAATCCACGGCCGGAAGGATTGCGCCACATCTCTTCGGTAATCTCCGCCCCGAACCAGCCTCCGCTTTTTCTTTGACTCACCCCCGCGCTGCTCCTAGCCTGCCTTCCATCCCCACCTGCTCAAGAGGTGATGCACCCGCCATGACCACCGCTCCCGCCGGCCTGCCTGTGTCCACCTCCCCTGCTTCTACTGCCATAAACGATGAGCGACTGGCCTGGCTTGCCCTGGCTCTCACGCCGCAGCTCGGCCCCCGCCGTATCCTCAGGGCCGTCGAGCAGGTCGGAGCGGCGGCCCGCATTCTCAACCTGCGCCTTACCGAGCTCGAAGGGCTGCGCTTTCCCGCCGAAAGCGCCCAGTTCCTCGCCGATGGCCGCTCACTCGATCTCGCCGGAAAGGAGCAGGCCGCGCTCACCTCGCTCGGCGCCCGCTTCCTCTGCCATGCCGACGAGGCTTATCCCGCACGCCTGCGGGAGATCTTCGATGCCCCGCCGGTACTGTGGCTGCGCGGCGAAGCCGCTATCCTGCAGCAGCCGGCGCTGGCTGTCGTCGGCACCCGCCATCCCACCCCCTATGGCTCAGCCATGGCCGAGATGCTGGCCCGCGATCTCGCCCAGCGCGGCCTCATCATCCTCAGCGGCATGGCCCGCGGCGTCGATACCTCCGCCCACAAGGGGGCGCTGGCCGCCGGCAAGCCCAACATCGCCATCTGGGGTACCGGCATCGATGTTGTCTATCCCAAGGAAAATCAATCGCTTGCGGAGAAAATCCTGTCCACCGGCGGAGCCATCCTCTCCGAATTCCCGCTCGGCACCTTTCCCGCTCCGCCAAACTTTCCCCGCCGCAACCGCATTCTCTCCGGCATCAGCATCGGCGTGCTGGTGGTCGAGGCGGCCGAGTACTCCGGGACCCGCATCACCGCCCGCTGCGCCCTCGAGCAGAACCGCGACGTCTTTGCCGTTCCCGGCAACGTGACGAACAAGAACGCCTGGGGCCCCAACACATTGATAAAACAGGGCGCCAAGCTCACCGCCACCTGGGAGGACGTGTGGGAAGACCTTCCCAGCCAGGTGCGGCTCGAACTGGAGTCCCTGCTCAGCGAAAAGGCCGGACTTGCATCGAATGACGCACCTGCTGCATCGTTATTCAGGGAAGAGCCCCTCCCTCCCCATGAAGCTCGCCTGCTCTCGATCCTCCGACCCGATGAGGCCCTCCAGATCGACGAGATCATGGAAAAGCTGGAGGCGGAACTCAGCTCTTCGGAGGTTTTTACCGCCCTGTTCGAGCTCGAACTCGCCGGCCGCGTCCGGCAGCTTCCCGGCAAGAATTACGTCCGCTGCCTGTAATGGCACTGGCGTTCCCTTTGCCAGCCGCCGCCACCTTATAAAGGACCGCCGGTGGATTTTGAGCCGCGGGGCATGGTAGCTTCCAGAGACATTGTCGGGATTCCGGATTTTTGAGGAATCCAAACCGTAAGGAACCAGGAGCGTCGGGATTGCGTCTGATAGATGCACGCCCGTCGTAAAGGAAAAGAATGAGCAAATCTCTCGTGATCGTCGAGTCGCCCGCCAAGGCTAAAACGATCGGCAAATATCTCGGCAGCGACTTCACCGTGGAGGCCTCCATCGGCCACATCATGGACCTGCCGAAGAACAAGATCGGTGTCGACCTCGAAGGCAAGAAGCGCACCTTCGAGCCCGAGCTGATCGTCATCCCCGGAAAAGAAAAGGTCGTCGACCGCCTCAAGAAGATTGCGTCCAAGTCGGACAGCATCTATCTTGCGCCTGACCCGGACCGCGAAGGCGAGGCCATCGCCTACCACCTCGAAGAGGTGCTGAAGGGCTCGACGAAAAAGGGCGCGGTCCACCGCGTCACCTTCAACGAGATCACGCCGAAAGCGGTCAAGGCCGCCTTCCAGCATGCCCGCGCCGTCGATCGCAACCTGGTCGACGCGCAGCAGACGCGCCGCGTCCTCGACCGCATCGTCGGCTACCAGATTTCGCCGCTGCTCTGGGACAAGGTCCGCCGCGGACTCTCCGCAGGCCGCGTCCAGACGGTCGCCCTGCGCCTCATCGTCGAGCGCGAAGAAGTCATCAAGGCCTTCAACCCGGTCGAGTACTGGACCATCGACGCCGTACTGCAGCCTGCACCAAAAGGCCAGGACTTCACCGCCCGCTTCATCGGCATCGACGGCGCAAAGGCCAAGGTCGAGACCGTGGACGCTCCGGCGCTGCCTGACCAGAAGCTCACCGACGAGGCCGTGGCCCAGATCAGGAAGGCTGCGTGGTCGGTGCGCAATGTCGAGCGCAAGGAGCGCAAGCGGAACCCCGCCGCGCCCTTCACCACCTCGAAACTGCAGCAGGACGCCGCCCGCCAGCTCGGCTTCAACGTGAAGCGCACCATGGGCGTGGCCCAGCGCCTGTATGAAGGCATCGACCTCGGCAGCGAAGGCACCGTCGGTCTCATTACCTACATGCGTACCGATTCGACCCGCGTCGCGCCGGAGGCCATCGCCTCGGTCCGCAGCTTCATCGAGTCGAAGCATGGCGCCAAGTACCTGCCCGCCGCGCCCAACACCTTCAAGTCGAAGAAGGACGCGCAGGATGCGCACGAAGCCATCCGTCCGTCGAATCCGGATCTGCACCCGGACCAGATCAAGCGCTATCTCTCCGATGAGCAGTACCGGCTCTACAAGCTCATCTGGCAGCGCTTTGTCGCCTCGCAGATGACGCCCGCGCTCTTCGATCAGACGACCGTGGACATTGTCGCCAAGGCCGACCGCAGCTATGACTTCCGCGTCACCGGCTCGGTGGTCAAGTTCGACGGCTTCCTCAAGGTCTACGAGGAGTCGAAGGAAAAGAAGGACGAGGACGACGAGGCGCTGGCCAACAAGCTGCCCGCGCTCGAAGCCGGCGACAAGCTGAACCTGCAGGAACTCAAGCCCGAACAGCACTTCACCGAGCCGCCTCCGCGCTACAACGAAGCCTCGCTGGTGAAGGAGCTCGAAGAGCGCGGCATCGGACGCCCCTCGACCTACGCCTCCATCATCAACACCATCCAGGATCGCGAGTACGTGCAGAAGATCGGCGGCCGCAACGGACGCTTCGTGCCCACCGAGATCGGCACCGTGGTCACCGGCCTGCTGGTGAAGAACTTCCCCTACATCTTCGATACGAAATACACGGCACGCCTGGAAGAAGAGCTCGACGACATCGAAGACGGCAAGGAGAAGTGGACCGACCTGCTCGGCGGCTTCTATGGCCACTTCGAGAAGGAGCTGAAGGTCGCCGGCGACAACATGGAAGACATCAAGCGGATGGAGAAGGCTACGGACGAAGTGTGTCCGCAGTGCGGCTCGCCGCTGGTGCTGAAGTGGGGCAAGTTCGGCAGCTTCTACGCCTGCAGCTCGTACGACAAGAAGAAGAAGGGCTCCTGCGATTACACGCGCGAGAACTTCGACGCCAAGCCGAACCTGCAGATGGCCGACCAGGCCGAAGAGACCGAAGAAGAGTACTGCGAGAACTGCGGCCGCGTGATGGTGCTGCGCAACGGCCCATGGGGCCCGTTTATGGCCTGCCCCGGCTATAACGAGGACCCGCCGTGCAAGACGGTCCGCCGCCTGAACCAGAAGCAGCAGCAGAAGCCGCCGCAACCGCTCGAGGAGAACTGCCCCAAGTGCGGCAGCCAGCTGGTACTGCGCCACGGCCAGTACGGCGAATTCGTCTCCTGCTCGGCGTATCCGAAGTGCAAGTACATCAAGCAGAACACCATCGGCATGAACTGCCCGAAGTGCAAAGTCGGCGACCTGGTGGAGAAAAAGGCACGCCGCGGCAACCTCTTCTACGGCTGCTCGGAGTACCCGAAGTGCGACTTCACGGCGAATTACAAGCCGGTCGACCAGAAGTGCCCGGAGTGCGGCTCGCCGTACCTGATGGAGAAGACGCTGAAGTCGGGCGTCTACCTGGTCTGCCCGAACAATAAGAAGCCCTCGGCTGGCGAGGAAGAAACACCGAAGAAGCGCGCCAAGAAGGGCGAACCGGAGACGGAGATCGCCTGCAGCTACACCAAGCGCATCGGCGACGCCCCACCGCCCGAGCCTGCCGATCCGGCACCCAAGGTCAAGCCAACGGCCAAGACGCACGGCCCGCTCGTTGAGGTGTAAACGCTACTCGCATCGCTGCAAGACAACGCCCCTGCTTCGGCAGGGGCGTTTCTTTGCTTTCGCTCAATCTCTACGCTTTGTCATTCCGACCGGAGCGAAGCGCAGTGGAGGAACCTGCGATCGATTTTTGGAATCAGGTCCATCGCTTCCTCCCTCAAGCCAACAGAAGACTTGAATGGGGCACCGTCAACGCTTCGTGATCTTGCTCCGCGCCGCAAGCACCCCGATTCCTGCCCATCGTCCGGTTTCTCCACCATCATTCCATGTAGACTCACGCCGGGAGTACACCCTATGTTTGAATCCACCCTGGCCACTACGCAGGATGCCGACCTGATCCTGAAGCTCTACGAGCTCCGCACCGAAGCCACCATGCGTCAGGCTCGCGCCTGGCTGCACGGCGAGTTTTTCCCCGAATCCTCCGCCGAAGCGCTCGCCGTCCTGCAGGCCTTCGGAACCGAGCACAATGCCTGGGTTCGCCAGGTGACCAGCTACTGGGACATGGCCGCGGCCTTCGTCACCCATGGCGCGCTCAATGCCGAGCTCTTCCTCGACTGCAACAACGAGCCGTTCTTCATCTTTGCCAAGTTCGAACCCTATCTCGCTGAGATTCGGGCTGGCCGGCCCGGTTTTCTAGTCAAGGTCCAGCAATTGGTGGAGGAATATCCGGCTGCACGCACCCGGGTCGACCAGCTCAAGCGCACCCTGCCCCAGCGCAAGGCCGCGTTCCTCGCCTCCCGCGCCGCAAAAGGTCAATAAGGCACAAGAAAGCGCTTACATTCATGCACAAGACCGCCGCTTCTGGTAAGGTAAAATGTCTGACTCTGTAGGAAAGGTTTCTGAAGGCAGTATGGCAAAGGCAATCTGGAACGGCAAAGTCATCGCGGAAAGCGACACATTCGAAACGGTCGAAGGCAACATTTACTTCCCGGAAAGCGCAGTCAACCGGGAATACCTCCGCCCCAGCTCGACCACCTCAACCTGTCCGTGGAAGGGGCAGGCCCGCTACTATTCCCTGGTCGTCGACGGCCAGGAGAACCAGGATGCGGCCTGGTACTACCTCGATCCCAAGCCCGCCGCTCGTAACATCAAGAATCACATCGCCTTCTGGCGTGGCGTCGAAATCGAAAAGTAAGCCTTCAACGCCCTGAAAACAAAAGGCGCGGACCATTCGGTCCGCGCCTTTTCCTGTTGGTGCTTGGTGCCAGTTGCCGGTAGCGTCTGTTCCCGCGCCCTGAGCCTGGCTACTCAAACAACTTCAGGTCGATGCTGTCGCTCATCGCCTTGTAGCCCGCATCACTGGGGTGCAGGTGGTCCCCGTGATCGTCGGCCGGGAGATACATGCCCGGATTCTTCGGGTCCTGGGTCGCCTTGTCGAAGTCGATGAAGCCGTCGAAGTTCCCCGGTGTGCGAATCCACTGGTTCACGGCCTGCCGCACCGCTTCACCGCCCTGGGAGAAGTACTTTGCTCCCTCGTAGGGTGTCAGCGTGGCGCCGATCACCTTGATCCCATGCTGATGGGCGCGTTCGATGATCTGCGTATAAGCAAACAACACATCCGCCGCCGTCAGCGAGCTCTCCGGATCGCCTTCCTTTGGAATCCGCCCGATGTCGTTGATGGCTTCGAGGATCACAAGGTACCTCACGCCGCTTTGCGCGATCACGTCGCGGTCCAGCCGCGCCAGCGCGCTCGGCCCGGCACCGTCATAGAGCAGGCGATTGCCGCTGATGCCCTCGTTCAGCACGGCCAGGTGCGAGGTCTTCTTCTCCGCCTGCAGCCGCTCGGCAAAGAAGTTCGGCCAGCGATGGTTCGCGTCCAGGGCCGAACCGGCGCCGTCGGTGATCGAGTCGCCGTAGGTCACTATCGCACCTGCGTTCTTCTCGTTCGCCTGCACATCGACTCCCTTTACGACGCACCAGGATGTCACGGTCTTCGCGCCTTCCACGGAAGCTGCCGCCGTGGCATCGCCGGTGGCGATGTAGTTGGTCGACGAGCCCAGGTCATGGCAGGTGGTGCGCGCCTGCTCCTGCTTCGGCAGGTAGACGCTTACCGCCAGGTCGGCCATCGAAGCGACCGGCATGGGGATCGGATCGCTGACCACCATGGCTCCGGCAGGGATAGTCACCTGCGCCCGGCCGTTGAAGGTCAGCGCGTGGTCGGTACCGGGCTGTGTCTGGCCGCTACCCGCGCTCAGCGCCACGTGCACCGCGCCGATCGCAACCGGAGCCGGGCTCAGCTCATTCGTCAGCTTGATCCGGATGGCATTTCCGCCGACACTCAGGTGCACCACGTCGCGATAGGTCACATCCCCGGCGTCCACCACCCGGGAGCTCGAAGGCGATGCTCCCCAGCTTCCCACCCAGCTTGCCGCAGGCTTCTCGGCCCCCATCGCCACACCACACAACATACTTCCAGCCAGGCATAGCGAGCCAAGCCGCATCGTCCAGGTCATCCACACACTCCAGCATTCAAGGATCGGGACCGCAGGCTCCGCGGCCGTCCGCTCCATCATAGAGCCTGCTCTTCCTATACGCTGGACACATGCCCGCTATCGCTTCACTCGAGTGCTCCCGCTGCCACCAGCACATTTCTGCCGACCAGCCGCGCAACGTCTGCCCGCACTGCGCGGGAACGCTCTACGTCCGCTACGATCTGGACGCGATTCGCGCCCATGCGCAACGGCCGGAACCCGGCGGGTTGCAAAGCATGTGGCGATACAGCGCCGTGCTCCCCGATGTCACGCCGGTCACCCTCGGCGAAGGCTGGACGCCGATGCTGCCAAGCCGCAGGCATCCGTCTCTGTTTGTGAAAGAAGAAGCGACGAACCCCACCGGAGCCTTCAAGGCGCGCGGCATGTCGGCTGCCGTCTCCATGGCGAAGCACTACGGACTGAAGAAGCTGGCCACGCCCTCGGCGGGCAACGCAGCCGGGGCGCTGGCCGCCTATGCCGCGGCCGCAGGCATCGAGGCGCATCTCTTCATGCCAAAGGATGTGCCTTTCGCCAACTACCTGGAAGGCGTTGCGTATGGAGCGCAGGTCACGCTGGTCGACGGCCTCATCTCCGACTGCGGACGCATCGTCGCCGAGACCATCCAGTCCCAGCGGACCGAAGCCGCCGCAGGCCGTCTCGCGCCGGAGGATGTCTGGTTCGATGTCTCGACGCTCAAGGAGCCTTTCCGCGTGGAAGGCAAGAAGACCATGGGCTACGAGCTGGTGGAGCAGCTGGGATGGGAGTATCCCGATGCCGTCTTCTACCCCACCGGCGGAGGCGTCGGCCTCATCGGCATGTGGAAGGCCTTCGAGGAGATGGAAGCCCTCGGCTGGGTCAAGCCCGGCAAACGGCCAAAGATGATCGCCGTGCAGGCCTCGGGCTGCGCGCCCATCGCCCGCGCCTTCCGCGAAGGCGCGCATGTCTCGCAGATGTTCGAGAACGCGGCGACCTTTGCCGCCGGCCTGCGCGTGCCCAAGCCCTATGGCGACTCGATCATCCTCGACATTGTCCGCGAGTCGGAGGGCACAGTGGTCGCGCTGCCCGATGCCGCCATCCTCGATTCGCTGCTCGACTGGGCGCGTCACGAGGGACTGATGCTCTGCCCGGAAGGCGCGGCGGCCACCGCTGCGTATGATTATCTGCTCGACATCGGCTTCCTCAAGCCCACGGACCGCGTGGTGCTCTTCAATACCGGCTCCGGCCTGAAGTACACGGACATGATCGCCGAAGCGATGCAGCTCGAACGGCCCACGCAGAAGCAATATCCGGTGCGCACGCCGGTCGGCGGCATCATCACGCCGGTTTAACCTCGGACCAGTTTTGGGAGGCGGTGTGAGGATAGGGCGTAGAAGTTTGATCGCTCACCCAAGCTTCTGTTGCCTGGGTAAACGACACTGCAGGTTCCTCCACTTCGCTTCCCCACCCCAGCGCGCCAACATCGGGCGCGCCGGGGACCCCGGTTCGCTCCGGTCGGAATGACAAAGTAAAAAAGAGCGCTCCAGCCGGAATGACAACCTTTTCTACGAAGCCATCCACAAAGCCGGCGATACGAAGGCGAGGGCTTGCGTCACCCTTGGGAAACGCTGCTACACTCAGAGCGCACACCAAGGGTGCACCCCGTCCGCGGAAAGGGACTATCCCGCCTTGCTGCTTTTCTGCAGTGCCACAATCCACTCTCTTCTCGCCCGGCGAAGCGGATCGCGGGCATCAAAGAAGGAGTGAGTCATGTCTCAGCATCAGCTTCCCGCACGCCCCAACCTCGAACACCTTAAAAATCAGGCCCGCACGCTGCTCGATCAGGCGCTTGCAGCCGATCCCGTCGCAGTCGCACGCCTCGCCGCCTTCGGCGTCACCACACCGCAGCCGAAACTCGCCGATGCGCTCCACATCATCGCCCGGGAATACAGCTTCGACACCTGGCCGGCGCTCAAGCAGTATCTCGAGCTCGGATCGGAGAACCCTGCACAGGCGCTCTCCTCGGCGATCAAATCGAATCAGGCCGCATTGGTGCGCGCGGTGCTTACCCGCCATCCCACACTGCGCGGCGGTGTGCTCGATGAGCCGCTGCCCGGCCTGAGCTTCGATGCTCAGGCGCTGATCGGCGCAGTGATGCGCGATAACCGAGAGATGATCGACGCCCTGCTCGATGCAGGCGCAGATATCAACGCGCGGACCCGCTGGTGGGCAGGCGGCTTCGGTGTACTCGACTCGGCGAGCCCGGAGCTGGCCGAATATCTCATTGCACGCGGCGCAATCGTGGACATCCACGCCGCGGCGCGGCTGGGCAGGATCGATCGCGTGCGCGAGTTGCTGGCCGCCGATCCCAATCTTGTTCATGCGCGCGGCGGCGATGGAGAGCTCCCGCTGCATTTTGCCGCAACCGTCGAGATCGCCGCGCTGCTGCTCGACCATGGCGCGGACATCAACGCACGCGACATCGACCACGAATCGACTGCGGCGCAGTACATGGTCTGCATGCGGCAACTGCTCGAGTGGCGCGATCCGTATCGCCATGACGTGGCCCGCTTTCTTATTTCGCGCGGCGCGGAGACAGACATCCTCATGGCCTCCGCAGTGGGTGACCTCGCGCTGGTGGAGCGCATCCTCAACCATGATCCGGACACGATCCGCATCACCGTGCGCGAGCGCGATTTCCCCAAGCGCGATCCCCGCTCCGGCGGCTGCATTTATTACTTCGGCTTCGGTATCACCACGACGCCGCATATGCTGGCACGGCAGTTCGGCCACACCGCGGTGTTCGATCTGCTCATGCAGCGCAGCCCGGCGTGGATCCGGCTCGTCAACATCGCCGAGACCGGAGACGAAGAGGGCGTAAAGCGCATTCTGGCGCAGCATCCGACGCTCTTCCAGAAGCTCTCACCAGCGGCGGCACGGCGCCTCATCGGCACGGCGGTACGCAACAATGCGCGCGCGGTGGAGCTGCTCGTCTCGCATGGCTGGCCGGTGACCGCGGCGCTCGAAAGCCAGCAAACCGCGCTGCATTACGCCGCATGGCACGGCAATTTGGAGATGGTGAACGCCCTGCTGCGGCACCATGCGCCGGTACAGGTCTTCGAGCTGGAGCACGGCGGCAGTCCGCTGGCATGGGCGCTGCACGGCTCGACGCACAGCTGGCATCGCGACACGGGCGATTATCCCGGCGTGGTGCGGACGCTGCTTGCAGCGGGAGCGGTCATTCCCCGGCCCGAAATGCCGCTGGAAGCACCGGACGAGCTACTGGAAATTCTCCGCCAGCACGGCATCGAAATTTCAGCCACGTCCTCCACGCAAGCGACAGAAGCCTGATGGCGTGTCCTCCTCCAGAGCATTAGAGATAAAAACTTACCACTGCGTCGTCATCCCGACCGGAGCTGGACGATACCACCGTCCTGCTCCGGTCGAAATGACAATGGTTTACTAAAGCAATAGACCGATATACCTTAGGCCACCACCGGTTCCTGCATCCGGCATCTTGTTCTAAAACCAAACCTCATTCGCGACCGGAGGGAGCGGGGGCCAAAGGCGAAAGGCCTGGATGGCCAGTCCGGCGGGCCTCGATCCGCTTCCGCATCCGGAGCGAAGGCTGCTCGACCACGAAATAGGAGAGCGCCGCGGCGATCCAGATCAGGAAGAAGCCCCACGGCATGGCCTTGGCCCGGGTCGGATTGTCCGTGTGGATGAAGAACGTCTGCCAGAGATAAGCGCTGTAGGAGAGCACGCCAATCCAGACCACCGGCTGCCAGTTCAGTATCCGTCCCACCCAGTGCTCCGCATTGCGCGAGACCCACACCAGAAAGAGCGCAATGCACAGGCTGTCGATCGTGAAGCCGATACTGTTGTGGTAGTTCACACCCGCTGCCAGCGTAGCCGCGCCGGAGAAAACAAGGAATTCGAGCGGCAGCAGCCACCAGATCCGCGCCACCACCCGCGTGTAGAAGGACTCGAACGGCCTTGTACCGATGAGGATCGCAGCCAGGCAGCCGGCCATCAGGGCATCCATCCGTCCATGCAGCATCTCGTCGAGATGGTGTACATGGGGAAAGGCGAGCTTGGTCGCCACGCGCAGCACCGGCGTCGCCACAATCAGCACCGCAGCACACCAGCCCGCGGCACGACGCCCTCCACGCCGCCAGGCCAGCAGAAACAGCAGCGGCCACAGCAGGTAGAACTGCTCTTCCACGCACAGCGACCAGGTGTGCTCGGTGAACCACTGCGCATCTCCCGGCACATAGTTGCGATAGAAGAGCGCCGAGCCGAGGATCGTCGCCAAGTGCAGCGGCGTGTGTATTGCGACGCAGAACGCGATCACGAAGAGCAGATACGCATAGAGCGGAGGCAGGATGCGGAAGGTGCGCCGCAGATAAAAGTCGGCAAGGCTCACCCGGCCCGTCTTCTCCTGCTCGCGCAGCAGGAGCGTGGTGATGAGGAAGCCGCTCAGCACAAAGAAGATTCCCACCCCGTCGCCACCCAGGCCGAAGAGAAAGTAAAGGACGAGCCCCTTCGCCGTGTGCGTGTTCACGACCCGGTAACGCTGCGTGAGGTGCAGCGCGATGACCATGAGAATGGCCACGGCGCGCATTCCATCGAGACTGGGAATGCGATGGCTGGGGATGCGTCGCTTCTGCGCCTGTACCTCGTCCACCGGCACCTCGTTTCTTTCCATGGAAGAACTTCAGGGGATTCCGCAAACCTGTTCAGGAACATCATACGAACCCCATCCGGCTCTCAGCTCGCGATTCGCGTGCCTGCAATCTTCCTCCCGTACACTGGAAGAGATGACCCCGCCCGTACGCCTGGTCGCCATCGACATCGACGGCACCCTGCTTCCCTCCTCCGGCACCATCAGCGATCGTACCCACCGTGCCCTGCGCGAGGCACAGGCAGCCGGCATAGAAGTAGTGATTGCCACGGGCCGCCGCCAGGCCTACGCCGCGCCGCTGCTGGTCTCCTCCGGGCTGAGTCCGGAGACGGTCTTCATCACCTCGAACGGCGCGGTAACCCGGACCATGGCCGGCGAACGCATCGACCGCTTCACGCTGCCTGTCGAGACCGCCCGTGCGCTTTGCCCTATCCTGCGCCGCTTCGGCGGCACCACTGTCTTTACCTTCGACCGCGAAGGTCCGGGCGAGCTGGTGATCGAATCGTTCGAACAGCTCCACGCCCGCATCGCTCTCTGGGTTGAGGCCAACCGCCCCTGGATCGAAGAAGTACACCCCCTGGAACGCGCCTTCGACGCCGGCAAAGCGCCCGTGCAGGGCATGGTCTGCGGCACCCCGACGGAGATGATGCAGGCGGAACTCTGGCTTTCGGCCAGCGAACTCTCTGCAAAGATCGAGACGCACCGCACCGAATACATCCACCGCGACCTCAGCATTCTCGACATTCTGCCTCCCGGCTGCTCGAAGGGCGTAGCCCTCGACCGGCTGGCCCGGCGGCTGGGAATCGAACCCGCCAGCGTCATGGCCATCGGCGATAACCTCAATGATTTCGAGATGTTACGTTATGCCGGCCAACCTGTCGTGATGACCAATGCCGCCCCCGAGCTGCTCGAAGCGGCACGACAGCATGGCTGGCGCATCGCCCCGACGAACGACGAGGACGGTGTAGCGCAGACGCTTGAGAGCGTCCTCACTTCGGCCAACGTCCCGTCTGGCAGAGGAATTTAACCCGATCCGGGGCGCTGCCGCCCCGGATCACCATGGTAGATTGACCCTGATGACGTGCTCCCGCTCCCTGTCCGTTTTCCAGACCGCTTTCCGGTCTTGTTTCCGGACCACCTTCACCAGCCTGCTGCTCGCCACCGCGGCTCTTCCCGCCGCGCATGCCGCCGAGCGCATCACGCTGACCAACGGCTTCGACCTGGTCTGCGACCACCGCGTCGCCGACGGGAGCCGCGTGCGGCTGTATACCGACGCCTCCAGCTATGTCGAGGTGAACGCCACGGAGATTGCCTCGGCTGTTCCCGTAGAACTGCCCCCCGCAGCGCCATCTGCACCGGCGACAGCTTCCGCACATGCAGTCACTGCAACCCCGGCTCCGGCCGCCCCGGCATCGGCAAGGCTTTCCGACGCCGAAATTCACCAGCTTCTGGCCGCACCCGGCCAGGTCCACGATCTCGATGTCGATCTGCTGGCGGCAGTGATCAAGCAGGAGAGCGGCGGCCAGACCCACGCCGTGAGCCGTACCGGCGCGCGCGGCCTCATGCAGCTGATGCCCGGCACGGCCAGCCAGCTCGGAGTTTCAGACGCCTTTGTTCCGGAGCAGAATGTGGGCGGCGGCACGGCCTACCTCGATAGCCTGCTGCACCGCTACCACGACAACCTGCCGCTGGCTCTCGCCGCATACAACGCCGGTCCCGGTGCGGTGGACCGCTGGCATGGCATCCCGCCTTATCCCGAGACCCGCGCCTATGTCGCCCGCGTGATCCATGAATTCAACCGGCGCGTCGCCCAGCGCCACAGCATGGCCGCTCATTCCGTGACCCAGGTGGCCAGCGCCGCCATAAAATAAGACAGCAGACCCCAAAACACACGCACCTGAGTTTCTTTCCGACTGAACGATCTGACATCTACGATCCGGGAGACCGATTGTTTGAAGAATAAGCGCTGGCTTCTGTACCTCGTCGTGGCGATCGTGCTCGTCGTGGCCTTCTTTCTTGTCCGCGACCGCATTCACTTCGACTGGCATGTCTTCGGCGAGCAGCTCAAGCTGGCCGACTGGCGCCGCATCGGTATTGGCATCGCGCTGATCTGGATGGCCTACGGCGTCCGCGCCGTGCGCTGGTCGGTACTGCTGAAGCCCACAAAGAAGGTCTCTCCGTTCAAACTGGTCGGCTCGCAGGTCATTGGCTTCACCGCCGTCGCGCTCTTCGGACGCCTCGCCGACCTGGTGCGGCCGTACCTGGTGGCCAAGCGCACTAAGCTTCCGCTCAGCACGCAGGTGGGCGTCTACACCGTCGAGCGTATGTTCGATTTCGGCTGCCTGGCGCTGATCTTTTCCATCGTCCTGCTCTTCTCTCCCGACCGCGCCAACCTGCCCCGTCCGGACCTGATCCACAAGGCTGCGCTCGGCGGCCTGCTGGCCACGGTAGCGCTCGCCGTCTTCGCTATCCTGGCCCGCGTCTCGGGCAAGGTGGTCGCCGGAATCGTCGGCAAAGGACTGGGTGTGTTTTCAAAGAGCCTCGGCGAGAGCGCGAGCGAGAAGATCCTCGGCTTCCGCGATGGGCTCAACGTGATCGGCTCGCTGGGTGATTTCCTGGCAATCCTGACGATCTCGGTGATCCACTGGCTGATGATTGCCTATGCGTATCTGGAGGCGACAAAGGCCTTTGTGGCCGCGCCGGAGCTGGCAAACATGACATTGGCCCGGTGCATGCTGCTGATGGCCGCCAGCATGGGCTCCTCGATGCTGCAGCTGCCGATCATCGGCTGGTTCACGCAGATCGGCCTGACCTCCGCCGCGATGACGGCGCTCTTTCACGTCGCGCCCGAACCGGCGCTGGGCTGCGGCGCCGTGCTGCTGCTAGTCACCTTCATGAGCGTGATCCCGCTCGGCCTGGTCTGGGCGCAGATCGAGCATGTCTCGCTCAAGCAAGTCTCGGAAGAGAGCGAGCACGCCGGGGTCGAGTCACTGACTGCTCCTGTGCAGGACGCAGCGGAATAACTCAACGGTTGCGCAGCTCTTCGTGCGATCGGGGAGCTGCGCAGGCCGGATTTGGGCCATTTCGCTTATCAGGCAGCCCCGAGAATACTCTTCAAAAGCCCCGGAAAGCGCTCATCGAGATCAGCCTTCCGCAAGCGATTCATCAGGGCTGTTCCCTCCTTCCGGGAGGTGATGACACCCGCATTCCGCAGAACGCGAAAATGGTGCGACAAGCTCGATTTGGGCATGTCGATATCGAAATACCCGCACGCGATCTCCTCTGTCTTCACGAGACTTTTTACGATCTGCAGCCGCGTCTCATCGCTCAAAGCGTAGAGTACAGCCGTCAACTGCAGATCGCTCTTCTTTGGCTCAGCCTGTTTTGTTGGCATCTTTTCCGATTTCCCGAAACGCTTGCACTTCTGCCTTCATCATACTATTGTTCGAATATTATCGAACTACTATCGAACCAGGAGAAGCACAGTGAAAGCATGGCAGCTACATGGACTCGGGCTGGAAAACCTTAAGCCGGGAGAAGCACCGATCCCGACACCGCAGGCCAATGAGGTTCTCATCCAGGTGAAGGCGGTATCGCTGAACTTTCGCGACAAGGCAATTGTCGATGGAATCTACGAACCGGAGCTTGTTCCCAAACTTCTCATCCCCGTTTCCGATGTTGTCGGCACCGTGGTCGCCGTGGGTCAAGAAGTCACGCATCTAAAAGAAGGCGACCGCGTGAACTCCAACCTCTACTCGTCATGGGTGGATGGGGATGCCGAGCCGGACTACGGCCTCTTTTCCTACGGCACGCCTCTGCCCGGCGCCCTGGCGGAATACATGATCCTCAATGCATCCACGTCGGTGAAAGCTCCAGCCTTCATGTCCGATGAAGAAGCGGCCACCTTGCCGATCGCCGCACTTACCGCCTGGTACGCCATGACAGATCTCGGCCAGCTTAAGCCTGGGCAGACGGTTCTGGTACAAGGCACCGGCGGTGTTTCGATCTTCGCGCTCCAGTTGGCTACGGCATTGGGTGCCAAAGTAATCGCGACCTCGAGCCGCGACGAGAACCTGGCCCGCGTAAAGGAGCTGGGAGCGTGGCAGGTCATCAACTACCGCCAGCACCCGGCATGGGAGAAGAAAACGCTGGAGTTCACGAACGGGAGAGGTGTGGATCAGCTGCTCGATGTCGTCGGCGGTGAGGGATTGAACCAGTCCGTCCAGGCGACGCGAATTGGCGGCCAAATCCACCAGATCGGCTTTCTCGACAGCCAGGTTTCCAAGCTCGATCTGATGCCGGTGCTCTTCCGTCAGACCGTCCTGCGCGGCATCTGTGTCGGCCCGGCACAATCCTTTGAGAGGATGAACGAGTTCCTGAACCAGCACCGTATCCACCCCGTCATCGATACGGTTTACAGCTTCGACCAGGCACGGGAAGCCTATGAGCATCTGGCTCGTGGAGCCTTTGGCAAGATTGTGATCAAGGTATCCGCATAATCGCCTGCAAACGTCTTTCCCAAATGAAAACGGCGGCCTTCCGGCCGCCGTTTTCGCTACACCCTGAACCCTATCCCCGGCACCCTGTTTACAGGTTCTTCCGCACCACGCGCCGCACGGCGTCGGTGAAGATACCGTAGACGGCATGCGAGACCCATTCGCTGATGCGCTCCTGCGTGGGCTGCTCTTCCTTTGGAGCGGCGAGGCCCATCTTCGGCAGGATCGACTCGTGGGTCAGCTTGTTCAGCGTGAGGCCGAAGGCCGCGCCCTTCCAGGCTCCGAGCGAAGGCTCCATCTCGACCAGCGCGCCGTAGACAGCTCCGGCGGTCGCGCCGAAGGCCAGGTGGATACTCTGCATTGCAGCCTGCTGGCTGGCCGGGGGCAATGGATGCCCGGCAACCTGCTCGGCCAGCACTACCGGCGGCGCGACCTGTCCGGCGGCGCGCGGCGGAAAAAGCTTCTCGGCCAGCACCTTGGCTCCGGCGCCGGCAAGGCCGCCGATCATGCCGGCCATAGCTCCCTTCAGAATCGATCTCTTCCGTGTCATGTGGCGATTAGATGCCATTCCATGGCTGAGAGCCAAGTGCTTCTTTTTGACTGAGGATGTCTCTTTTGTGGTGGATGCCTGTCTGGCATTTCCTGTCCCCCCGTCAGGATTCTCCCCCCCACCTAAGCGAAGCCTGGATGAGGCACCCTGATCCTCACTTATTTCGAGAAACCGCAGGTTCCTCCACGTCGCTCCGCTTCGGTCGGAATGACAACCATGATGAAAGAGCGAGAATGCCAACTCGTGATCGGAGGGAGCGGAGGCCGAAGGCAAAAGGCCTGGACGGCCAGTCCGCTGCTAGAATTTGGCTATACGCACATGAAGTGTCCTTATTGCGGGTTCACGCAAGACCGCGTGATCGACTCGCGCGAAAGCAAAGAAGCCGATTCCATCCGACGCCGTCGCGAGTGCGAGCGCTGCACGAAGCGCTTCACCACCTATGAGCGCATCGACGAGATTCCCTACATGGTCGTCAAGAAGGACGGTCGGCGGGAAAAGTTCGAGCGCCAGAAGGTGCTCTCCGGCCTGCTGCACGCCTGCGAAAAGCGGCCTGTATCCGCCGGCACCCTCGAGCGGCTGGTCGATGAGACCGAGTCCTACCTCACCGAATCACCCGAACGCGAGCGCACCACCTCGGAGATCGGCGAACTGCTGATGAACCGGCTCAAAGCGCTGGATACGGTTGCCTATATCCGCTTTGCCAGCGTCTACCGCGACTTCAAGGACGTACGCGAATTCAAGGAGGAGCTCGAGCAGCTTCTCACCCGCGAGCAGCCAGGCCGCAAGGCCAGGGCCGCCGCGCACACCAGCCCTCCGGCTGAAAAGGCATAAGCCGCCGAGAGCAGAGAGCCAAAAATTATGACCACTCAGAAAACGCATAAAGTTACGCTGATCCCCGGCGACGGAATCGGCCCGGAAGTTTCGAATGCAGTCGTTCGCATCCTTGAGGCCTCGGGCGTCAAGTTCGACTGGGAGAGCTACGCGGCCGGCGCAGAGGCCTTCGAGAAGTACAAGGAGTACATCCCCAAGGAGCTGTACGAGTCGATCGAGCGCAACAAGGTGGCCCTGAAGGGGCCTGTGACCACCCCGATCGGCGGCGGCTTCTCCTCCATCAACGTGACCCTGCGCAAGAAGTTCGAGCTTTTCGCCAACTTCCGCCCCATCAAGAACCTGCCCGGCCTCGAGACCCGTTACCCCGGTGTCGACCTGATCATCATTCGTGAAAACACCGAAGGTCTCTATGTCGGCCTCGAGCACGAAGTCGTGCCCGGCGTCGTCGAGGCGCTCAAGATCGTCACCGAGAAGGCATCGACCCGCATCGCCAAGTTCGCCTTCGAGTACGCCCGCAAGCACGGCCGCAAGAAGGTCCACGCCATCCACAAGGCGAACATCATGAAGATGTCCGACGGTCTCTTCATCCGTTGCTCGAAGAACGTCTCGAAGGACTTCCCGGAGATCACCTACGGCGAGCACATCGTCGACAACACCTGCATGCAGCTGGTGACCAACCCCTACCAGTACGACGTGCTGCTGCTTGAGAACCTGTACGGCGACATCGTCAGCGACCTGTGCGCGGCCTTCGTCGGTGGCCTGGGACTCGTCCCCGGCGCGAACCTCGGCCATGAGGCAGCAATCTTCGAGGCGGTCCACGGATCGGCTCCCGACATCGCCGGCAAGGACATCGCCAACCCGACCGCCCTGCTGCAGTCGGCCGTGCTGATGCTCCGCCATCTCGACGAAGAGGCAGCGGCGGATCGCATCCAGGCCGCGATCGAGAAGGTCTACACCGAGAAGAAGACGCTCACCCGCGATGTTCACGGCACGGCCGGCACCACGGCCTTCGCCGACGCGGTCATCGCGGCTCTCTAGTCCATCTGCGCCCCGGTCTGTCCTGCGAAACGGCTTATGTGCTTCACAGGACAGGAAGGGGCGCGTTCCGTTTCCGAACAGGTATCGCGAAAGCTCCTTTTTAGAAGCTCCTCCGCAATTTCCTGATAAGAACGACTGATCCTCAGCTTCTTTTGTGAAAGATTCCTCTTCGACAGCTTTTACGGAAGGCTAACGGTGTAAACCATGTCTCTGAAGCAAACGGCCCTGATTCTGCTCTCCGCTCTGGCTCTCGCCGGCGCAGGCTGCAAGAAGTCCGGCCCCGCCGCTCCCGCCCAGAATTACGTCTCCATCGATCCGGCCACGGCCGGAACCATTTCCGGCACAATTCATTACGAGGGCAAGCCTCCGGCTCGCATTCCCATCGACATGGGGCAGGACCCGGCGTGTACCTTTGCCGATGCGAACCTGACCGAGCAGTACGTGGTGCATAACGGCGGGCTCGCGAATGTCTTTCTGTACGTAAAAAGCGGGCTGGGCGACAAGGTATATGCCATCCCCACGTCGCCGGTGGTGATGGACCAGAAAGGCTGCCGCTATACGCCGCACGTGGTCGGTCTCCGTGTCGGACAGCCGATCAAGTTCACCAACAGCGACAACACTATGCACAACGTGCACATGACGCCGACACTGGGGACAAACCAGGCCGCGGATCTCTCCGAGCCGCCGAACGACGCGGGCGAGACCCGGGTGCTGTCGTCGCCGGAGCTGATGATCCCGGTGCGCTGCAACAACCATCCCTGGATGGAAGCCTTTATCAACGTCATCGACAACCCGTTCTACGCGGTTTCGGATACAGATGGGCACTTCACCATCCACGGCCTGCCTCCGGGAACGTACACCATCGAGGCAGTACACGAGGTTCTGGGCAAACAGACCGCTACGGTGACAGTCGCCTCGCAGCAGACAGCCACGGCGAACTTCACCTTCAGCGGGACGAAGTAGGGTTTAGGGAGATAGGGTGTAGCAAAAGCATTGTTATTCCGGCCAAAACGAGACGGATTTTCGTCTCGCGCAGCAGAATAACCAGCTGTGTTTCCCTCGTCGGAACAGCTGCGGTGACCTATACAAGCCGGAGTTGGCTAGGTTGTATCCCCATAGAGATGGTCTGAGAATAAAGAACTTACCCTTATCGTTGTCATCCCGGCTGGAGCGCTCTTTTTTACTTTGTCATTCCGACCGGAGCGAAGCGAAGTGGAGGAACCTGCGGTTTTGCCGGTACAGGAAGAACCGCAGGTTTCTCCACTCCGCAGGACGATGAAACTGTCCTGCTCCGGTCGAAATGACAGCCTTTTGCTATCGCTCTATGGGGATACGGCCTAGTGCGGGTCACCATCAAATTTCCGTCCCGGACAGACGAAAGGCCCTCGCCGAAGCGAGGGCCTTTCTCATCGTGCCGGAGCACGGAACGTGGATATTACACGCTGAAGGACGAACCGCAGCCGCAGGTGCTCTTCACGCTGGGGTTCTCGAACTTGAAGCCGGCTGCCTCGAGCGTCTCGACATAATCGACCACGCAGCCGTTCAGGTACATGGCGGAGGTGGCGTCGACGAAGACCTTCAGGCCGTCGAAAGTGAGGACCTTATCCATCATGCCGGCCTGGTTCTCGAAGGACATCGAGTACTGGAAGCCGGAACACCCGCCGCCAACCACACCGATGCGAAGACCGGCAGGAAGCGGGTCCTGGGAGGCCATGATCTCGCGGACCTTCACCACGGCGTTGGGCGTCAGCGACAACGGGGTCTTGGTCTGCGTCGATTCGGGAACGGCGGTAGCGGTGGCCATGGGCAAATCTCCTGGTAAATCCAAAAGCTGGTCTGTTCAGTGTAGCTCCCGTCCGGAATGCAGCACAAGGCGCATTCATCCGGAGCAGGCGCACTTTCTCATTTAGATGTGGATCGAATCAGAACGACTCAGCGAGGCGCATTTTCCCGCGAGGTTTTTCAAGATCCACTCCTCACGGGTTAACTTCTTAGTGAGCTACTATTTGGCCCTGAATCTGCTGGTACTCGGCCTCAGAAACCAACCCCCTCCTCACCAGCTCATGGGGAGTTTCATAAGGCCGGTTGGCCACGATCCGGCGCGCCCGTGCCGGAGAAATTCCCGGCAATGTTGAAAGGTCGTCTGCGCTCGCCGTATTGAGGTTCATGACGCCCGCTGCGGACTTACCGCCCGGGCCGGCGCTTCCGTTATGGAGACCCTCTTTCACGCCGGCAGCAATGTCATTCACTTTCTGTTCCGCCTCGGCTGCTGCCACGCGTGCGTTCGCCGCGGCCTGCTGCGCATCCCGTTTCGCCTCGGCTGTGGTCTGAGCCGCCTGCTGGCGGAGCTGCTGATCGCTCTTCGGCGCGGTATCGCAGCCGGTTATCCATACCACGGTGATCGCCGCTATCGTTACCGCTGAAGCCAGGAGCAGAAATTCCTTCCAGAGCCGACCCTGCATCGTGTTTCGCGCTCTCATCGAACCCTCCTGTGCGCTGCCGGCGCTTCACACACCTACTTCACACACCTATGGAATCCATTCATTCCCCGGGGGTTGCCAGCATGGTTCATGCTTTCGAAAAGGATTGCGGGGTTGCCTCTGTTCAGAAGCGCGCAACAGGATTAATATGCTTCGCGAACGGCCCCTCCTACCCCCCGAGCCCGGGAAACCGGACCCGCTCGGTATCTGGAGCCGGCTCAAATTCGAATCCTTGAGGTGCTCTATGAGCATCATGCCAGCTCTATGGATCGTATGGGCCGGAGTCACCGCTGTCCTGCTCATCCTCCTCGCCTACAGAGGCACCATCACCCGCTACGAGGAGGATCAGATCTTCCTCGACTCGGCAGCCAACCATCAGGAAAAGGAACAGACGGAAATTCTCGCCAAGGTCACGAAGGTCACCCCTTATGTCCGCATGGCCACCGGCGCAACCTGTTTACTCTCGGCCTGTATTCTCGGCATTTACGTATGGGACGCGGTAAGACACCTGATGTAAGAGCCTGTTATGAACTTTCCCGCGGCGGACGCTGGGAGCCAATTTTTTCGAGGTCGAGGAGCGAGTTGCGACGGATATCGGGTTATCTCCGAGCAGCGAGCGACGAAGAGATCGGGAAAATTGACCCCAGCCCTGAAGGGTTGCGGGGCAAATCGGCCCATACTTCGTTGTCGTCCTCGCCTTGGAATCGCCAATGTCTTCGTCCTCCGCCTCGCCTGGGCCGATTTTCCCCAGCAACGCCGCTCGCGCGAAAGTTCATAACAGGCTCTCAGGCTTCTTTCACCCATTCCATCGGCTACAGGCCGATAAGCAACGGGGCGTTCTTTCCGGCAGAGAAGGACGCCCCGGCGGTCTCCTATACCTGCGCTCATCGCAGCCCGTCGACGCTACCCTGCGCCGCGATATCCACATCCACCTGCCTGCTGACATGCATCAGCACGCTTCCCGGATAGGTCATTCCCCACTGCACATAGGGAATCACGAAGTGTGTCGTTGCCCTCGCGTCGTTGTCCCTGAGATCGACATTCATCTCCAGCGTCAGCGGATGATCGCTGCCGTGCATGGTGAAGAGGCCGCTGATGGTCACTTTCTGGAGCGATCCTGACTTCAGCTCCCCGGTCACCTTCTCGGGATGGAAGATGGCCTCGGGGTACTTCACTGACTCGAGGACTTCCTTCTGCATCTTTGCGTCGCGGCCCTTGTTGCCGCTCTGACCGGTTTCGGTCTCGACAATCACCTCCCCCTGCGCCTCACCGGTCGCCGGGTCGATGGTGATCAGGCCGCCCTTCAATGCGAAGGTTCCGTGCACGTTATGAAATGTGCTTTTCAGGGTCCAGCGAATGTTCGTCTTCGCCGGATCGAGATGCACCGTGATCTTCTGCGGCGCAGCCTGCGCGGATGCCATCGAAAGACCGGCGCCCGCAAATGTCAGAAACAGGAAGAATATCCGGAAAGCTTTCATGATTTCCGGTGAGATGCAGCCCTGCGCCGTCAGGACAAGAGCGTCTGCAGCTTGCCGTCCTTCTGCTGCGCCAGTAAAGATGCCGCTTCTCCCGGCGGAAGTACCGGAATCTCAAGCACAATCCGTACCCCTGCATCGGCATGCTCTGCGCGCGCCATGCCGCCGTGCGCGACCATCACCGCCTTTACGAACGCCAACCCCAGCCCATGCCCTTCGGAGTCCATGCCCTTGGCAAAACGCTCGAAGACCCGTTCTGTCATCTCCGGCGGAAAACCCGGCCCGTTGTCCTCCATCACGATGACCGCCATCCCACTGGCCACCTGCAGGGAGAGCCATATCTGCGCGCCTTCGCCTGCGTAACGCAATTCGTTTTCCATCAGGTTGGAAAAGACGCGGTTGAGGAAGCGCACGTCTGCCTGCGCCACCAGACCATCGTCCAAAGCAAGGGTCAGCGTCTGCTCCCGATCGGCAAAAGCCGGCAAGTAAAGCTCACCCAGGCGCCGCAACAGGTCACCCAGTACCACCGGCGTGCGGTGCAGACGCAGCGCGCCGGCCTCTGCCTCGGCCACATCGAGCGTGGTGGTCACGATCTCCGTCAGCCGGTCCAGATGCTCGAGCGAATGCGCCACGTACTCCCGCGAGAGCTCCTGATCTTCGGTCGAAAGCGCCGACTCCAGCCCTCCGCGAATCGAGGTGATGGGGCTCTTCATGTCGTGCGCCACGGAGTCCGTTACCGTGCGCAGCTGGTTTACCGAAGCCGAGATGCGGTCGAGCATGGTGTTGAAGGTTCGCGTCAGGCGCGCCACCTCATCATTCGGCTGCTCATATGGCGGCACGCGCGTGCTCAGGTCGGCCGTGTCAATCCCGGCCGCAGCCCGGGTGATTGCGTCCACGCGGTTCAACATTCTCTGTAAGCTCAAAAGCGCGATCAGAAAGCCGAAGCCCACCATCAGGCACCAGGCAAAGACAAACCAGAGCCGCAGGTTCAGCAGCAGCCGGTGCGCGGCCGTATCCAGCAATCCAATGTAGATGCGCCCATCCGCGGCCGGACTCGTCCCCGGCGGATCGATATCCGCGGCCACGACACGGAAGGGCAGCTTCCATCCGGGCACATGGAGAAAGGCCGCCTGGTGATGCTGCAGGTGCAGCGTGGCAATCTCCGGCTCGAAGTCCGAGGCGTCCTTCGGGCCCACCCACAGCGGAGCCTTGCCCGATTCATCCTTGAGCAGGATGAAGACCACATTGGCGGTGCGATGCCCCCGGCCATCGAAGGCCAGCTCCTGGGTCGCGATCTCCGCCACTTCTTCGAGAATCCGGTCGTAGAGAGAATCGCGGGGGGTGGTCAGTGCCACCTGGCGCAGCGTTTCGCTCTCGCCAATCAACCACGAATCGCCGCGCTCATGCACCGCCTGGGCCACCAGCGCATACATCGCTCCAAAGAGCACGGCAGAGCCGACTGCAAACACCACCGTGCTGCGCATGGCCAGCCGCCACGCCGCCGTTCCTGAAAAGAAGGCTCTAATCCTTGAGAACATAGCCCACTCCGCGCATCGTACGGATAAGCGGGCGCGCGGACTCCCGGTCCACCTTGTTCCTCAGCCGGTGAATATGGACGTCCACAATATTTGTCGACGTATCGATGCGCATCTTCCACACGTGATCGAGCACCATGGCCCGCGTCACGACCCGGCCGGCATTGCGGCACAGGTATTCAAGCAGCGCGAACTCCTGCTGCGTGAGCTGTAATTCGAGACCATCTCGCCGTGCCTCGCGCCGGATCAGGTCCAGTTCAAGATCGGCCACGCGCAGACGCGTCGCCTCCTGCTGGCCTGGCGTGCTGCGGCGCAGCAGGGCCCGCAGGCGGGCCAGCACTTCGGCCACGGCAAAGGGCTTGGTCAGGTAATCGTCGCCGCCGCGCTCGAGACCGAGAATGCGCTCGTCCACCGAACGGCGTGCAGAAAGAATCAGCACCGGGGCCGAGACCCCCTGCGAACGCAGCCGCCCGATCAGGTCCAGACCATCCATATCGGGAAGAGTCAGGTCCACGACCATGGCATCGTGCACGCCTTCCAGAGCCAGCCGCTCCGCATCGCGGCCTTCTGAACAGGCATCCACCCGAAAGCCTCCCTCGGCGAGCGCCCGCACCAGAAATTCACGAATCGTGCTGTCATCTTCTACTACCAGCAACCGCATGCTGTCTCCTTTTTGCTCCTTGCGGCCCACGAGGCCCGCACCCATGACTCAGATGCAGATTGCCCGGGCACGCCTTTCCTCACCGTCATGAAGGCTTAAGACTACTCCGGACGGCATGAAACAGGAGTTATCTTTCGGTCATGCCTATGGAATGAGGAGTGATGCACAGGAGCTTCGAGAACCGCGCCTCACTGATTCCCTGGGCGGTCTGCTCCAGCATAAATCCCCTTGAGAGAATCAGTTCCCATGCCCGGCAGGCTGCAGAGCTGCCTCCTTCGGCATCTCTTCCCGCTGCCATAAACCTATTCTGCCTCCATTGCGCAAATTTCTCTCTGAAATGACAAACGCGTCATACGAACCGTCGACCGCAAGGTCTCTTCTGCGCTCAGACGGCACGAAAACGTGAGCCTGAAGACGCGCTTTCCGCCGACACGGTCTTGACGCCGCCCACCCTCAGCCGCGATGCTGAAAGCCGGGCGGTGGAGTTCGCCTATTCCCAACCGTGGGCTTCCTGTTTCGAGCCGAAGCGCGCCAATGACTCCTGCACTCAGCGCGTCTTACGCGCCAGCGACAGGAGGCGGCATTGAAATTTCTGTGGATTGCCATTGGCGGCGCACTCGGGTCGATCGCACGCTATCTGGTCGGGCTCTGGATTTACGAGCGCATGGGCACGCGCTTCCCTTACGGCACTTTCCTCATCAACATCACCGGCTGCTTCATCATCGGCTTCGTGCTCACCTTCCTCGACGCGCGCATGAGCCTCTCGCCGACGTGGAGGCTTATCATCCCCGTGGGCTTTGTCGGCGCCTACACCACCTTCTCCACCTTTGAATACGAGACCCTGCGCCTGGCGCAACACGGACAGGCCGGGACAGCCCTGCTCTACATCGCGAGCAGCGTCATTCTGGGCTATGCCGGGGTCTGGTTCGGGCAGGCTGTGGCGAGAGGCATGGCATAGCGCGTCAGGAAGTCGGACGCGCATTGCGCGTCCAGCAGCCAGTCACAAGAGCGGCCAGCCCGGAAGATATCCTTGCTGACTGTTTTGCGCCTGACTGCCAGCCGCTTTATCCCTGGCGGCGAAGCCGCCCTCTACTTCTTCAGTTCTTTCTCTGCCGACTCGACGGTCTGCGCGATGAGCGTGGCGATGGTCATGGGACCGACGCCGCCGGGTACCGGCGTATACGCCGCGCAACGCTCGATCACCGGGCCCAGCTCGATGTCACCGACGCCGCCGGGATGGTAGCCGGCATCGACCACCACCGCACCGTCGCGTATCCAGTCAGCTTTGATGAATTCCGGCTTGCCGACCGCGCCGACGACGATCTCCGCGCGCTTGATGATTTCGGGCAGGTTCTTCGTCCGCGAGTGGCAGATGGTCACGGTCGCGTTCGCGCCGAGGAGCATCATGGCCATGGGCTTGCCAAGGATCGGGCTGCGGCCAACAACAACGGCTTCCTTGCCTTCGATAGCGATGTTGTAGCGCTTGAGCAGGCGCATGATGCCGGCGGGTGTAGCCGAGCCATAAGCGGGCTCATCCATAGCCATGCGGCCGAAGCCCTGGCTGGTGACACCGTCCACATCCTTGTCGATCGCGATGCGATCGAAGCAGGCACGCTCGTCGATCTGGTGCGGTACCGGGTGCTGCAGCAGGATGCCGCGCACGCGAGGATTCGCATTGAGATCGTCAATGGTTGCCAGCAGCTGCTCGGTCGTCGTCTCTTCCAGAAGCGCAATCGAGAGCGACTCCATGCCCACGCGGCGGCAGGCATTGCCCTTCATCTTTACGTACGTTGCCGAAGCGGGATCGGCACCCACGAGAATGGTCGCCAGGATCGGCGGCTCGCTCCCCGTCTGCTCTTTCCAACGCTCCACCCGCGCCAGCAGCTCGCCTTCGAGCTCCTTGGCGTACGCCTTGCCATCTAACACCAGTCCAGCCATGTCTCTAGTGTAACGGCCCGGCACCGCTATGGGCTTTAATCGATCGCGGCGTTCAGCTGGTGGCGCACGTCGGCGCCGCGAATCCAGAAGATCACGTCGGTGGCGATGTTGGTGGCGTGGTCGGCGATGCGCTCGAGGCTGCGCGACATCATGATGGTCTGCAGCGCCTGCTCGGCTACCTCGGGCTGCTTCTGGATCATCTGCGTGAGCCCGGCGCGCGCCACGCGGTTCATCTGGTCGATCTCGTCGTCCATGTCGCGCACCGACTCGGCTACCTGGCAATCGCCTTCGAGCAGCGACTGGATCGAGGCACGGATCATGCGCCCGGCGTAGTCCCCCATGTTCTCGATATCCACCGGCAGCACGACCGCGGGGATGTCGAGCATCTCCTTCGTCCGGATCGCGATGCTCATGGCCTGATCGCCAATCCGTTCCAGATCGCCATTGATCTTGATGACGGCGAGGATGAAGCGCAGATCGATCGCCATCGGCTGCTCCTTGGCCAGAAGCTCGTAGGCCATCTCATCGACCTCGCGCTGCGCCGCATTGATTGCCGTCTCGTTCTCGCGCACGTACTGGCAGATGCCCTCATCGCGCTGCACATAGGCGTCTACCGCCGACTCCACGGCCTGCTGCGCCAGCGCAGCCATGGCGAGAAGCTTATCTTTCAGCTCTGCAAGCTGCTGATGAAAATGAATCCGTGGCAAATCGATCTCTCCAACTTGCATTGTGCCTGATGCGATGTAAAAGATTTGCAAAATATTCCACTTGCGGTTCCGGAAACGGAGCTGAAGGCGAAAGGAAGCGCCTGCAATCCAATCTGGAGCTCACCCGCAAAGCAACTCCTCAGCCTGATGAGCAGCTTCATAGATCTGGTCAAAGCTCTCAACCGCATAGAGCACCTTCTGCATTTCCGAGACCAGGAACTGCTGGCCGAGTACTTGCTCGAGGTTGAAGTCGCGGATCTGCGGCCCATGGCCTGTCTTCGACCCCTCGATCACATATTCAGATTCGCCGTGCGACGAGATAAGCCCGCTGCCATAGAGCCGGATCTCGCCCTGCTGGCGGATGACGCCGAACTCCACGGTGAACCAGAAGAGCCGGCCCATCCGCTCCAGTTTTTCCTTATCCGTGAGCGCCGCGCAGACCTTGCCGTATTGCTGGAGGAAATCGGCGAAGACCGGATGCGCGTGCATGGGCACATGACCGAAGACATCGTGGAAGATGTCCGGCTCGGGAGTGTATTCCATGGCATCGCGCGCACGCAGCCAGGTGGTTGTCGGGAACTGGCGCGCGGCCAGCATCTCGAAGAAGGCGTCGGGCGGCAGAAAGCCGCTGACCGGCGTGGCCTGCCAGCCCGTACGCGGCCTGAGCCGGGTATTCACGGCCTTGAGGTCGGGGATCGTGTCCTCGCGGAGGCCGATCTGCTCAAAGCCGGCAAGGTACTCGGCGCAGGCATGCTCACGCAGCTGCGGCATCCGGCGACGGACCAGCTCGGCCCATACCGCATGCTGCTCTGCCGTATAGGCGGCCCAATCCTGTTCGATCAGGTAGGACTCGGCGGCGGAAAAATGGGTATCGGCTTGAGGATTCATCATCATTGGACTCCGGCAAAACTCATAAGGCTTGCACCGGGGCCTATGCCCTGTCAATGCGGCGATGAAATTGCGGTAACGCCGAATCTTTGTGCCGCCAAACCCGATCCAATCCATCGGTTTCATCGGCCAGACCGGCCCCGATTCCCGCAACGAACTCCTTCAAGGAGCAGATTTGAAGATCACCGGAATTCCCATGCAACAGGCCCCTACCGTCTACCGGCGAAAGCTTGGAGATACTGTCATTACGCTGCTCAACGATGGCTTTGAGGATTACTCCTTCGACATCGTTCACCACATCACCCGCCCTGAAGCCGAACACCTGCTGCGCGCAGCAGGACTGCCACCAATTGCCCGCATGCCGGTACACGCTTTCCTTATCCAGGATGGCCGGCATACGACGCTGGTCGACTCCGGCGATGCGAACTGCATGGGCACCGGCGGCTATCTTTTGTCCGCGCTGCGCGTAGCCGGAGTCGCCCCCGCGGAGATTGACACGGTGCTGGTCACCCATGCCCACACCGATCACATCGGCGGCCTCCTTGCGCCGGATGGCGCCCGGGTCTTTCCGCGAGCCGAGGTCGTTCTGCATGAGGAGGAGTTCCGGTTCTGGAGCGACGATGCGAACTTCGGACCGGAGCGGCAGCGTATGCTTCCGGTCCGCGCGCTTGCGCTCCGCGTCTTCGAGATCTATCGCTCTTCCCTGCGAACCGTCACAGGAGGCGAAGTGCTGCCCGGCATCGTCCTCGAGCCGTTGCCCGGACATACTCCCGGACACAGCGGATATAGGGTCACATCCAAGGGCGAGAGCGTGCTGATCTGGGGCGATATCGTGCACCTGGCGGATATCCAGATTCCCAGACCGGAGGCAACGCTGGTCTTCGATGTGGATGCGCCGCTGGCTGAGGCAACTCGCAGACGAGTTCTGGAGCGAGCCGCATCGGAGAACCTGCTCATCGCCGGCATGCACCTGCAATTTCCCGGATTCCTCCGCATTGTCCGGGACGACAGTAGCTTTGCGCTCCGTCCTGAACGCTGGTCGCCGGCGCTCGACTGACCCTGGCATAGAAGTGCACGGAAGATGAAGGTTTACCACTGACCTGTCATCCCAACCGAAGCGAGACGCTCTTGTCTCACGTAGTGGAGGGGCCTGCTGTCCAGTCTGCGCCAGTGAAAACCGCAGGTTCCTCCACTACGCTCCCCCACCCCAGCACGCCAGACGCAGGCGCGCCGGGAGCCCGGTACGCTCCGGTCGGAATGACAAGGTAAGAAGAGTGCTTCGGTTGAAATAACAAAGTCAGAAGAGCGCTCCGGTCGAAATGACAGTGCTTTGCATGAGCTATCTGTGAATACACCCCAGGAGCGGGGTGAGTCCTCGCGCCGTGTCCGAACATCTTTATTAAGGACTACGGGCCTCTGCCCGCCTGAGAAACTTATGACCCAGACCTCCCGGCTCGCCGGCACTCCTCTTTCGATTCTCGATCTTGCCCATGTGCGCCAGGGCAGCACGGCTGCCGAAGCTTATGCGAACTCGGTGACCCTTGCCCGCCATGCAGAGAAGCTGGGGTACAAGCGCTTCTGGCTGGCCGAGCACCACAACATCTCCGGCGTGGCCTCGGCGGCGACGGCGCTGCTGATTGGACAGGTGGCAACGGCGACCAGCGCGATCCGGGTGGGATCGGGCGGGATCATGCTGCCCAACCACTCGCCGTACATCATTGCCGAGCAGTTTGGCACCCTGGAGACACTGTTCTCGGGACGCATCGATCTGGGCCTGGGCCGCGCGCCGGGCGGCGACTATGCCGTGGCACGGGCTATGCGCAAGGACTTCCGCCCGAATGGCGAAGACTTCCCCGCCCTGCTCGAAGAGTTGCGTGGCTATCTTGCGCCGGCCAAGCCAGGGCAGCCGGTGACGGCCTATCCCGGAGCGGGGACAAATGTGCCGATCTGGCTGCTCGGCTCCAGCGGCTTCAATGCGGCACTGGCCGGCGAGCTGGGGCTGCCGTTTGCCTTTGCCGCACACTTCCAGCCCGACAATTTATTGCCGGCGCTTGAGCTCTACCGGCGCAGCTTCCGGCCCTCGGCGATGCTCGACCGTCCGTACGCGATGGCTGGCATTCCGGTAATTGCAGCGGAGACGGATGAAGAGGCCGAATACCTGGCAACCACGCCGCAGCAGATGTTCCTCAACCTGATCCGCAACCATCCGGGGCCACTGGTGCCTCCGGTGCGCAGCCTCGACTGGAACGCCATCGAGCAGCAGACGGTAGAGGCGAAGTTCCGAGCCGCAGTGGTCGGCTCGCCGGAGACAATCCGCCGCAAGCTGGAGCTGTTCCTCGACCGGACGCAGGTGGATGAGCTGATCGTTGCAACGAATCCTTATGACTTCCAGGCGCGGCTGCGGTCCTACGAGATTCTGGCAGAGGTAGCCGGACTGGCGCAGCATGCGGATGAGATACAGCCAGATATTCCGCTGGAAGCCAGACAGGCCGTCACGCGCTGACGCACTGCGCTATTCCCATATGGGGAGCTGTCCCCATATGGGACGCCCGCGGCTAAGTTTGCCGGAGAATCATTTCCAGACCGCTCTGACGCAGCGGTATTCTTTCGTTGCCGAAACAGACGAAGGTGATTACTCTACGTGGTCTCGACGTGGAGGCTCGATCACCGATGCTCCTGTCCTACGGCTCGAAACTGATGGAGATTCTTCGGCCCGATCTGCCACGCAGCGCTGGCCTGCTCTTCACTGCGAGCCGGTTTCCTCCTCTTGCGCTTCGCTGGTGCGCCACAGGGATACTCTGCTTCACCGCCGGATACTACGGTCTGTGGCTCGGCCAGTCCCCCGCCGAGGCCGATATCCTGTGGCCCGCGAACGGCATCCTGCTTGCCATCCTGCTCAGTTCTCCTCGGGCCATATGGCCTGGCTACCTCCTCGCAGGCTTCTTCGCCAGCATCTTTTCCCATCGGGCTTTCCATTACTCATGGGCGCTCGCCGTGCTCTTCTCCGTCGCCAACACTGCGGAGATACTCTTCGCGGGCCTGCTCCTTTACCGGCATGCGGACGGCACTCCAGACGGCCATGCGGTTCCGGATATCACGCAGTGGAAGACACTGCGCCGCTTCTTTCTTTACGGCATCGTGCTTGCGCCGCTCACTTCGGTCGTTATTGTCCAATTCTTCTGTTCGCTGGGAGGCGATCCGTTCAGCCTGCTCGGATTGTGGAACTGGTATTCCGGAGATGCGCTGGGCATCGCCATCATGACGCCTCTGGTCATGGCACTCCAACCTTCCGATCTGGCCGCGCTCTTCCTCTCCGAGCGTCGCATGGAGAGCTGCCTGCTGCTCTTTGCCCTTCTAGCGCTGAGCATTCCGGTCTTCTGGCTATGGCGATATCCGATGGCATTTATTCTTCTGCCGCCGTTGCTGCTGGTCACCTTCCGGCTTCGCATCGCAGGGGGCGCGATCGGCATTTTTCTTATCACCATTGTCGCCACCATTGGCACCCTGAAGCTCCGCGGCCCCTTCACGCTTCTCCACCAGGGCTCACTCATCCACAGCATTGCCGTGCTGCAGGTTTATCTCTGCGCCCTGCTGCTCATCGTTTACTCCGTCTCCGCCGCGCTCAGCCAGCGCGACCGCCTGCAGGAGGAGATTACACGGGCCTACCGCCAGGCCAACGAGCTTGCCGCTCATGACCACACCACCGGCATCCCCAACCGCCGCGCCTTCGACCTCGAACTGCAACGCGAGTGGCACCGCGCCGTGCGCGAGCAGGGCAGCATTTCGCTGCTCATGATCGATATCGATCACTTCAAGGCCTATAACGACTACTACGGCCACATCGCCGGCGACCAGTGCCTGGCCGCCGTTGCCGCGCTTCTTTCCCGCTCCATGATGCGCAGCAGCGACTTCGTCGCCCGCTACGGCGGCGAGGAGTTCGCCGTCCTGCTCCCCGGCTCGCACGGCGAAGGCACGGCGATCATCGCCAGCCTCTTCCACCAGGCGGTCCGCAACGCCGCCATCCCCCATGGGCAGAGCCCTTTGACGGTGATCACGGTCAGCATCGGGGTCGCCACGCTTCATCCTGTCCGTACGATGCACCACTCGGAGCTGATCCTGGCCGCGGACACGGCGCTTTACCAGGCCAAGCGGGAAGGCCGGAACCGGGTGGTCATCCACCGCACGGCCGAATCACCCAATCGTGGGCAAGGATGAAGATTCTGCATGCTTTAGGGTGTATTCACTGATAGAAGCATTGGAAATAAACACTTAGCACTGCCTTGTCATCCCGACCGGAGCGAAGCGACGTGGAGAGACCTGCGGTTTCTGCTGCGCGCAGGGCGAATCTGCCTGCGGCCCCCGCTTCCGCTGGTCGCGAGCTGGAGCATTGCGGGGTTAAACAGAACCGCAGCTTTCTCCACTCCGCAGGCCCAGAAATCGGCCCTGCTCCGGTCGAAATGACAGTTCTCTCTTGAGCTATGGGCGGACACCGCCTGGCGCGCATTTTGACAGGAAACGCATCTATCCTCGGTATGCTTCCAGACAACGGCTTCCCGCCGCCGGTCATCGTAGTTTCTCGGAGGAAAGAACGAATCATGAATCTCAAAAAATTTGCCATCCCCACGCTGGCACTGACCCTGGCCGCCCCATGCGTCCTGTTTGCCCAGGGTCCCCCACCACCGCCCCCGCCGGGATACGCGCAGGGCGGCTGGGATGCGCCCCCGTCGGCGTACAGCGAATTCCAGCGCAAGGGCTTCCGCGACGGCATCGAGGGCGCTCGGCGCGACTTCGAGAACCATCGGCCGCCAACCCCGGAAAACCGCGATGAATACCGGCATCCGGATGTGCCGGGCCGCTTCCGCCACGACTACCGCGATGCCTTCCGAGCCGGTTACCACGTAGGCTGGCAGCACATTATGCAAGGGCGCTGATCGCCTGAGCGGACCGGGCGGCGAACCAGCCGCCCCGGCTTTCTCCCACTTCGGCCACAGATGTTTTGATCATGGCAACGCTCCTGCTACGATCAATGTTTCCCATGGCTGACGCAAAGCTCCAAATCATACCGCTGGGCGGACTCGGCGAATTCGGCATGAACTGCCTCGCCCTCCGCTACAAAGACGACATTCTCGTCATCGACGCCGGCCTCATGTTCCCGGAAACGGAACTTCTCGGCGTGGATATTGTCGTCCCCGACATCTCCTATCTTGTTGAGAATCGCGAACTTGTCCGCGGCATCGTGCTCACCCACGGTCACGAGGACCATATTGGCGGCCTGCCCTGGATTCTCTCCGAGCTGAACGTCCCGGTCTACGCGACCGAATTTACCCTGGCCTATGTCGAGGGCAAGCTCGACGAGCACAAGATGCTCGACGACACGGAGCTGATCGAGATTCTGCCGGGGGTGAAGTTTACCCTCGGGCCGTTCACGGTCGAGCCGATCCGCGTGACCCACAGCCTGGTCGATTGCGTGGCCCTGGCCATCGACACGCCTGTCGGCGTGGTGGTGCATACCGGTGACTTCAAGATCGACTTCTCGCCGCCGGACGGCAAGGCCATCGACCTGCACAAGTTCGCCGAGTACGGCAAGCGCGGCATCCTGGCCCTGCTGCAGGACTCGACCAACGTCGACCGTCCGGGCTATACGCCGGGCGAGTGGAGCGTGCGTCCGCGCCTGGACGAGATCTTCTCGCGCACCAAGCGCAAGCTCTTCTTCAGCTGCTTCTCATCTTCGATCTATCGCATCCGCATCGCGCTCGAACTGGCGCAGCAGCATGGCCGTAAGGTCGCGATCCTGGGACGCTCCATGGTCGAATCGTCGGAGATTGCGCAGGACCTCGGCTACATCGATGTCCCGCAGGGGCTGATCATCCACCCGGGGCAGATCAACGACCACGCGCCGGAAAACGTGATGGTGCTCATCAGCGGTACGCAGGGCGAACCGATGAGCGCGCTGAGCCGCGCCTCAGTCGATAACCACAAGCATGCGCGCATCCAGCCGGGCGACACGGTGCTGCTCAGCTCGCGCGTGATTCCGGGCAACGAGAAGAGCATTGGCCGCGTGATCGATCATCTCTGCCGCCGCGACGCGCAGGTGATCTACGACGACGGCTCGCACGGGCTGATCCACGTGAGCGGCCACGCCAGCCAGGAAGAACAGCGGTTGATGATCAACCTGTTGCGTCCCAAGTTCTTTATCCCGGTGCACGGCGATTACCGCAACCTGAAGAAGCACGCCGAACTGGCGAAGAACACCGGCGTGGTGAAGGAAGCGATCGTCATCGAGGACGGCGACGTACTGGAGCTGGACGGCGAAAGCGCGGTACGCAGCGGCAAGGTGACCGCCGGCCGCATCTGCATCGACTCGGGCTCGACGGCCGACGTGGTGCAGGACATTGTGATTCGCGACCGCCGTCATCTTTCCGAAGACGGCTTCGTGCTGCCGATTCTCACCATCAACAAGCTCACCGGCCTGGTCGAACGTCAGCCGGAGCTGGTGACTCGCGGCTTTGTGAGCGGCGAAACCGGCCTGATGGAAGCAGCACGGGAAGTGGTGATCAAGACGCTCGAGAATTCGACTGCCGAGGAGAAAGCCGACTACGGCGTGATCAAGGAAAAGATCCGGATCGACCTGAAGCGGTATATCCAGAAGAACACCAGTCGCCGGCCGCTGATCATGCCGGTGATTCTGGAGATCTAAAGTTCGAACATATCTTTGAGGGCACGTGATGAAAGCAATCCTGCGGTCTCTCGCTCTTACCTTTGCCGGCAGCCTTTGTGCTGCCGGTTTTGCTTTGGCCCAAACCGCGGTTACAGCGCCGCAGAGCACGGCGCCGGTCTGTGCGCCGACCGGCACTCTCACTCAATTTGTAGACGCGCTGGATGCGGCCGTCAGCGGGCCCGCGAATGGCGACCGCAGCTGCCTGCGTGCTCTCGCTCTGCCCGGCGCCCAGCTGATTCCGCTGGCCAAGGATGCCTCCGACAACTGGCAGCCGCACCCGCTGACTGTCGAGGACTGGATTACGCGTGTGGCACAACGCGGCCCTGCACCTTTCTACGAGGTACAGGTGCGCTACTCGGTGAAGGAATACGGGCAGATCGCACAGATCTGGAGCCTGTACGAGATTCGCGAGACGCCGACGGGCAAGGCAACCCTCCGCGGCATCAATGCCATTCAGGCCATCCGGACCGCGGACGGCTGGAAGCTTTCGCATATCGACTGGAAAGCCGAGTCGGCGGGAGACCCGATTCCGGCGGATGCGATGCCGGCTGGGAAGTAGGCACTCAACCCTGCTGGTGCGCCTTCATGTATTCGCGCAGCACCGCATTGATGCGGCTCTGGTAGCGGCTGCCGGTCTCCTTGAAGAAGGTGACAATGTCCGCATCGAGGCGCAAGGTGATCTGCTGCTTGTTCTCGGCCGGGATCAGCGCGCCTGGACGCGTCCATAACTTCCCTGCCTGCGAGGGAATGTCGCTATAGTCGATGTCATCGTCGGTCATGGCTTCGAGACGGGAGCGTTCCTCGGGGGTAAACCGCGCAGGGTTCTTCGGATCAGGACGATAGACGGTGTAGCCAGTAGGATTCTCTTTCATGAGCATTTGCCTTTCGCGCTGAGATGATGCGCCATCTGTCTCCGCGAAGCGTATAAACCACTACCAGAACGGTTTGATCGGCCCATCCAATCACAAGCCATCGGGTCTCGCCGTAAGCATCGCTGTCATCAATCATTTCGATCCGGGCCGGATCGGCGAAAACCTCCACAGCTACGGGAAAAGGTACTCCGTGCTTATGCAGGTTTCGCAGGGCCTTTTCCGTATCCCATTCATATTCCCGAACGTAATCCACATCGCATGGTGACACAGCCTCACCACAATTGTAGCTACAAATGTCATAACCCGCTAGCCTCACAAAACTTCGGTCACTTTCCGCCGGCCTATGATGGAACATATGGCCAGCGCTACTTCCACCACCTCGCTCGTCACCCTCGACACGTTTCGCGCAGCACAGGAACGCATCCGCGGCGTGGCTGTACATACGCCGCTCATTCCCTTCTCCTTGCCCGGCGGGAGCAGCATCTCGGCGTGGCTGAAAGACGAATCGAAGCAGCCGATCAAGAGCTTTAAACTGCGTGGAGCCTATAACAAAATTGCGCAGCTCAGCGACGAGGAGCGGCGGCGCGGCGTCATCACCTACTCGAGCGGCAACCATGCGCAGGGCGTGGCCTATGCTGCGCGCGCGGTGGGGGCGAAAGCGGTGATCGTGATGCCCTCGAATGCTCCCGAAATCAAGAAACAGGCCACGCTGGCGCTGGGCGCAGAAATTGTGACTGTTGGCCCATCGAGCTCCGATCGCAAGATCAAGGCCGAAGAGCTGGAACGCGAGCACGGCTATGTCATGATTCCGCCTTACGACCATCCGGCGATCATTGCCGGGCAGGGCACAGTCGGGCTGGAGATTCTCGCGGATATTCCCGACGTCGATCTCGTGCTTGCGCCGGTCAGCGGCGGCGGCCTCTTGAGCGGCACAGCGGCGGCCATCAAGCATCTGCGGCCTGAGGTGCGCGTGCTGGGCATCGAGCCTGCGCTGGCTGCCGATGCCGAGGAGAGCTTCCGCGGGGGCTCGCTGGTGAGCTGGCCTGCGGAGATGACGACGCGCACCATTGCCGACGGACTGCGCACGCAGAGCCTCGGCGACCTGAACTTTCTCCACGTCCGCGCCTTCGTGGATGACATTGTCACTGTCACCGAAGATGAGATTCGCGAGGCCATGCGCACGATCGTGCGCTCGACGCCGATTGTCCCCGAGCCCAGCGGCGCGGTGACCGCGGCGGCGCTGCTCTTCCACCAGGACAAGCTGCTACCGGCAGTAAAAGCCGTAGCTGTGATGAGCGGTGGGAATGTGGAGCCTGAGATTTTGAAGCAGGTGATGGAAAGCTGAGGGCGAGCGAGTGGGACGCGCTTTGCGCGTCCAGCAGCCAGTCATAAAAACGACCAGTGGGGAACCTATCCCTGCCGGCCGCTTTTATGGCTGGCTGCTCACTGCTTTATCCCTAAAAATATGCGCTGACTTGCTCCTTCCCTTGTGGCATACACTGTTGCCGAGATGCGCTCGCTGCGAACTGTCCTCGCTCCTCTTCCGCTTGCTCTACTTCTGCTTGCCAGTGTCCCGGTACTGGCGCAAAAGCGGCCGCCACGCATCGAGATGCCGAAGAACGGCACGATGGCCACGATCATCCGTGTCGGCAATCTTTATGCGCAGGCCGATGAGTCCTCGGACCGCACCGGCGAGGTCACTCCCGGCCGCGAGCTGGTGATCGTCGAGCGCAGCGGCAAGTGGCTGCGCGTCTTTGCCAACGTCGACGCGCCTGAATCACGCGCCGCCGATCAGCCTACCCTGGAGAATCCTGAAGAGGTGCAGCCGATCTCCGGCTGGATGCTCGACAAGGGCGTCATCGATATTCACACCCCGCACGGCGATCAGATCCTCTTCGGCGAAGGTGTCTCGGCGGAAAACGCCGCCGCCGAACCGCATCCGCCGCCACGCGCCGCGCAGGATGCACGCCTGCTCTATCGCCGCGTGGTCGAAATGTTCCCTGAATCCCCCATCACGCCGGAAGCCATGTGGCGTGCGGCCGACATCCGCTGGCAGCTGGAGAAGGCCGATGCGGCCACGCTGCCCTCGGCGCACGAGAAGGAATCCTATCTGCGAGAACAGATGGACGAAGACGAGATGAAGAAGATCGAGAAGTACTTCCCGCATACGAAATGGGCGGACTTCGCGGCGTGGGATCTGATCGAAAACCAGCTCTGCGGCGACTGGCAGGGATCGGAGAAGTGTCCGGAGAAGGAAGCGAATCTCTACATGAAATACGCCGACGAGCATCCGGACTCGCCGCGAGCTCCGCAGGCGCTTTATCTGGCGGCTTGGCGCATGGCCTCGGCCGGAGATATGTGGGCCGCCGACGGCAACGACGATCGCGCAAAGGAAGACCGCGGCCGCACCATGGGCATCACCGACCACCTGCAGCAGAAATATCCGCAGTCGGAATACTCGGCACGCGCCGCGGACCTCGCCTACAAGATCCAGCAGGGTATTCCGGTGTATGGGAGCGACCGGGAGTAGAGCGCGTCTCCGGCAAGACGCAGTGCCAAGGAAAAGGCCCGGTCACTGGAAGACCAGTAACCGGACCCGGGTCGTGCAGAACCTGCGATACACCTCTATTGCAGCGCGAAACCCACAACAACCACGTTGCGATTCGTGGGAAGGGTAAGGTTTTTGACGGTCTTACTGCTGTTCAACGCGAAGGTATAGCCATAGAGGTAGAAGGTCCGATCATCCTGGCCTCCGTTGCTGGTATCGCGGTAGGTCATGATCCTGGCTTCGGACTCGCCACTATACGTCTGCGGGGTGAACCAGTCGCTCAGGCTCTGCGTAAAGGTGGTGCTTGTTCCATCGGTGTAATTGACGATGAAGGTCTGCGATGCCTGATCTCCATTTACGCCGGTGGCCAGCAGATTCAGCGTCTTGTATTCGCCTGAGGTCAACGGAATGGTCGTGCTGGTCCAGGCGTTCGCGCTGTTCGCAGATCCAGGGGTGAAGGTACTTCCGTTCCAGCTCACCGAGGTTCCCAACTGCTCCGAGGAATAGGCATAGCCGTTACCGTCCAGCCCGCCGGTGGTGAACGAAGTCCCATCCGTATAGATACCGCTCACGTTGTAGGCTCCGGTGCTGTTCGTCGTGTTGCCCACTGCTGCGTTAATCGCATTGGCATACTGCGACGCGGTGTTCTGCCCGGCGATATCGTCATAAAGCCACAAGAAGCCACCCAGAATGTCGCACTGGGAATGCCAGCTGCTCATCGTGCTCTGCACCTGGCTCGGGGTATCATCCTGATCCCAAAGCCCGGGAAAGACCGGCACACTGCCGAAATTCCATCCGGAGCACGGATTGTTCCCGGCGCCGCCTGAATAGGCCTGCAGGTGAACACCATCCACGGTTCCCGTCAGTTGCGTGTTGATCTGAGAAACCACATTTGTCCAGTAACTGCTGTTGTCATACGCATCCGGCATCACGTGATAGCCGAGGTTTCCCAGCATGACCCCGAATGCAACGGTTGAGGACGTGTCCTGGTTGTTCTCATCATCGAAATCGATGGCATCGAGCGAAGGAATGGCAGCTTTCAATGCCTGGAAGTCTTTGTAGAGAATGCTGCTCGAGCCAGTTCCCTGCGCGTTGACCAGGGCCTCGATGTCCTGCCAGTCTCCAACATTGGAAGACCCGATGCTGAAGGTGATTCTCTTTACCGTGCCTTGTTTCAGCGTCGCCAGCGTAGAGGCAAAATTCGGATATGTCTGATTGCCGACATAAACGCCGTTCGATGTCAGCGGAAACTCGCCGTTGAAGTTCAGATCACCTGTGGAGCTGACCTCGATGCTCCAGACGATCACCTCTGTAAAGCCGGAATTCTCCAGCTCGGAGATGGTGGTCGTGGAGTTCTTGTATATCGGGCCGCCGCCGAAGATTCCCGTGTAGCCCGTCTGGGCCGAGGCGACGATGGAGGAGCATGTGATCCCTGCGAACAGAACGAACAGCAAAACCGCGCGGTACAACTGCCACGAACGTCCGAAACGAAGTCGCGTCATATGTGGAGCTCCAGGTTTTGGCATGGGGGTGGGGGTGGACGGCAGAATCAGCCGTGGACTTCTGCCGGCAGTGGAATCGTTACCACTCGCGCGCCATTCTTAGGGAGCTCTTCTCGCACTGTCAACAAATTTTTGAGGCGAAACTACGAATGCGCTTCATCCCGCTGAAAAACCTTTCCCGCTCACTGCATGGCTTCCTTGCCCGCCTCACCGGTAGCCATCTCGGTTCCCGAGCTGCCTTTTTCCCTTCCTCTTCGCCCTGATATGAAACAATGGTCTTGCTCTGGGGATTCGACTGTGTGCACGCCGCCTGACCGGCGAACAGTTTTCTGCGTCCCGATGAAACCCCTCAAACTGGTCACGACTCCTACCCGCAACCGCCGCCTGAATGAACTGATCGGGCTGCTGGTGCTGGTTTCCGCGATCCTCCTCCTCCTCGCGCTCATCTCTTATCACCCCACCGACCCGTCCTTCGACACGGTCGGCGGCTTTGGCTCGTCCGGCCGCCCCGCGCATAACTGGACCGGGCTGCTCGGCGCCTGGATTGCCGATATCGTTCTGCAGATCGAAGGCGTCACCTCCTTCTTCCTTCCGCTGCTCATCGGCGCACTGGGATGGTCCTGGCTGCGCTCGCGTCCTGCCGGCTCGCCGGGCGCGAAGCTGCTCGGCATTCTGCTGTGCGCGCTCTTTTTGCCATCGCTGATGGCGCTGCTGCCGGGGCACATGCACTTCCCTGCCGGCTTGCCTATCTCCGGCGTGACCGGACGGCTGGTCTCGGATGCGCTGATCTCCTGGCTCAACTATCCGGGCGCGTGCGTGATTTCGGTAGCCATGGTGGGCATTGCGCTCTACCTCTCCACGACATTCAGCTTCAATACCGCGCAGGAATGGCTCGCCATCCGGCTGGCTTTTGTAATGGCGTGGCGTGACCGCCTGCGCAACTGGCGCGCCAGCCGCAAGCTCTCCAAGGAGCAGAAGGCCGAGGCCCGCGCAGAGAGGCTTCGCGAGAAGGAGCTTGCCAAGGCGCGCAAGGCGCAGGCCAAGCTCGAAAAGCGGCAGCTCAAGGAGGGCCATATCATCGAGCCGGTGCCCTCGCCTTATGCCGAGAACGATGAGGCGGAGATTCCTCGCGGGCGCCATGCCGGCTTCTCGGAGACCTACGCGCCGGAGGCTCCGGTCGCCGATCCGTATCTTGAAGACCCGCCACAGCCGCCCACGGTGTGGGACCAGATGCCTCGCGCGCATGTGCAGGAGCCGGTGCGCGTGCCTGAGCCGCCGATTCCTTATCCCGAAACCGAAGAGGAACCTGCGCCGGCCACGGGACCGATCGCGGTTTCCAGCCGTCCGCCGGCCGAGGCAGCCATCGCCGTTGCGCAGCGGGCCGAAGCCCAGACACAGCACGTCACCGTGGCTCCTAAGTCTGTGGCCGGCTACCAGCTGCCGCCAAGCACGCTGCTGCACCTGAGCGAGGACACTCAGACTATCCGCGAGGATGAGCTGCGGGCCGAGGCACAGATTCTTGTCGAGAAGTGCGCCGAATTCGACGTGATGGGTCAGGTGGAGCGCATCAATCCGGGGCCGGTGGTCACGACCTTCGAGTTCCGGCCGGATGCGGGCGTGAAGTACAGCCGCGTGACGGGACTGGCCGAGGACCTGTGTCTTGCGATGCGGGCGGAAAGCATCCTGATCGAGCGCATGGCGGGTAAGAGCACGGTCGGCATCCAGGTGCCGAACCACGATCGCGAGACGATCTGGCTGCGCGACGTGATCGAGGCGGACGGCTTCCGCTCGGCCAAGAGCAAGCTGACGCTGGCCATGGGCAAGGACATCAATGGCCGCATCGTGACGGCCGATCTCGCGACGATGCCGCACGTGCTGATCGCCGGCTCGACAGGCAGCGGTAAGTCGGTGGCGATCAACGCCATGATCATGTCGGTGCTCTTTAAGGCGACACCCGACCAGGTGCGACTGATCCTCGTCGATCCGAAGCGTGTGGAACTCGGCATGTACGAGAAGATTCCGCACCTGTTCACGCCGATCATCACCGAGCCCAAGCTGGCGGCGAATGCGCTGCGCAACGCGGTGCGTGAGATGGAGCGCCGGCTGAAGCTGCTGGCCTCACGCTCGGTGCGCAACATCGACCAGTACAACAAGCTGTTTGAAACGCCGAGCCTCTTCGAGGATTCTCCCGACGAGACCCCGCTGCCTTACATCATGATCATCATCGACGAGCTGGCCGACCTGATGATGCTGGATAAGGCCAACGTCGAAGAGGCGATCACGCGCCTGGCGCAGATGGCGCGCGCGGTCGGCATCCACCTGGTGCTGGCCACGCAGCGGCCTTCCGTCGATGTCATCACCGGCCTCATTAAAGCGAATGTGCCCAGCCGCATCTCGTTCCGGCTGGCGACCAAGGTGGACTCACGCACGATTCTCGATGCGAATGGCGCTGAGAGCCTGCTGGGACGCGGCGACATGCTCTTTCTGCCGCCGGGCACCTCGCGGCTGCAGCGCGTGCACGCACCGTTTGTCACCGAAAAAGAAATCGCGTCGGTTACAGATTTCTGGAAGCGGCAGGGAGAGGCTGAATATGCCGAAGGCTTCCTCGAAGCGCCGAAGGATGCGAACGGCCGCGAGATCGGTGGCGACGGCGAAGGAGACGACCAGGACGACGAGCTTTTTCAGGATGCCGTTCGGCTGGTGCTGGAGTTCGGCAAGGCTTCGACTTCTCTGCTGCAGCGGCGGCTGCGCATCGGCTACGGCCGTGCCGCGCACCTGATCGACATGATGGAACGCGACGGCCTCGTCGGCCCAGCCGAAGGCTCGAAGCCGCGTGAGATTCTCAAGCGGCCGGACTGGCTCAGCGAAGTGGAATCGGCAATGCGATAGGTTGCTCTTTCTCATCCCCAAGCAAAAGCGGCGTGGCTCTTGAGCCACGCCGTTCTCGTCTTGCAATACACGTTATTGCGAATCCCGCTCAAGAGTGTTCGTCCACTTGAGGCATAACAGCAGAGGGATACAACCGAAGACACCAAAGCTGCAATCCACCAGCCTCCAGGGCAACGGAATGCCACGCACGGCACCGGCAATCAGAGCCAGCGGGAGGATGCCCGCGCAAGCGATCAGCCCAAAGACGATCACCCACTTGTTTCTGACTGGTTCACGATATGGGCCTATCAACGCAACCGCGATTACAAGATGCGCAAATGCAAGCCAGTCGGTTCCGTAAGCGAGAAATGGATAGTCACGCTGCGTCACTTCCAATCCCTCGTGCACTCGAACGATCCATGGCAGAAGCCCGATACGCATGGAAATCGGCTGCAACGCTGGCGTAAGAAGCAATCGATGAAACCAGCGCAATTCGGTCAACAGAGGAAAGGCCGTGATTCCGCTCAGCACGAGGCCGACGATGAATATGGCCAGCCAGAAGCGGATTTTGCGCAGGATATGTTCTGATCGCATACGTTCTTTGCTACATCATGGCACGGGCTTGCTCTGCCGAAAGCAAACCCGTGCCGGAAGTTTGTTTATACCAGCCCCTGAAAGAACTCAGGACCGCTGCCTGCTTTTACTTTCTCTTTCCCGCTCCGCGCGCTGTACCAGTCGATCCTGCGCGTAAAGTACATGGCTGCCGCAACAGCGAGGAAGCTCATGATCGCACCGATCAGCAGCGCATCATCTTCCAGGCGCAGCAGCAGGTAGATCAGCATGTAAAGCGGTCCAAAGACGGCCAGGGCGCGCCAGCCCTGACTCCGGCCTGCGAAGATCCAGCCGGCGTTGGTAGAAAGCAGGGCCACAGTCGCACCACCCGCTATCAAAAACGCCCAATCGAAACCCACCTTTTCCGCCAGAGAGAGCAGCAGCAGATAGAAGATCAGCTGCGCCGTTCCCACCAGCACATACTGCGCCGGGTGAACGCGAGTCCCCGTCGTCGCTTCGAAGACGAAATAGGTCAGGAATACCAGCCCGAGAAAGAGCAACACATACTTCAGCGAGCGGGTGACGGAGCGGTAAGAATCGACTGTGCGAATAGGTAACCGTGACGATGGCGTATTCTGGGCAGCAGCGGCTCCGTGCACCGCAGCCTGGCTGCGCTCGCTTGCCAGATCGCTGACGAAGAACGAGGGAATGGTCATACACAGCGCCAGAACGCTGAGCAATAACAGCTTCATGCCCATAGAACGGGGATTCCAGTCTTTCGACTCCTGCAATGCGAGAGTGTCCATTCGTTTCTGTCTCCTTGAAGAGGATGGAATTTGCTTTGTATCGCAAAGTTAATAAGCGAAAAAAGACCTATGCGCGGTCGGGCAGCAGCGTTTTCTGCTTTCCAAACGTTGTCTTTCCCTCCATCAGCGCAGCCGCATCCTGCACCACCTTTTCGAGCGTGGCGAGGTACTCCGCAAAGCGTGCACGTCCCGAGGATGTAATCCGGCAGATGGTCTGCGGACGATTCCCTGCCGTCGTCTTTTCTACCTGCACCATCTTTTCTTCTTCCAGCACTTTCAGATGACGGTTCAGATTGCCGTCGGTCAATCCGCATAGCTGCTTTAGATCGCCGAAGCTCACGCCTTTTCTGCGCGTGGCAAGTACGGTGAGGATGCCAAGCCGCGCTCGCTCATGAATGGCGCGGTCCAGCCCCTCATAGGCAAAGGGCGCGTCCATCGATGGATCTTCACTCCGCATCTTCTTCCTCCTTTGCTCCCCATAACAGCGCCATTGCTGCCAGTATCTGTCCTGCACCGAAAGGAAGCCCCATGGCCCATGGCGAGAGAGCACGCGCCCCTGCAAACGAGATCAGCACCAATCCGCTTACCAGATACCATCCGCCGGCCAGCACCGCATATCGCGGCAGAAACCGGCATGAAGCAAAGATGCCGAGGCTGAAAATCACCTGCCACAACGCAGGAAGCATCCAGAAATCCGCCGCCACATAACGCGCCACCGCTACCGTCAGCAGGACTCCCACTGCTACCGCAGGCAACAGCTGCTCAACCGCCATACGCACCATCGCGCTGGCCATGCACGTGTGCATGCGGCGGGTGCGCGCAAACATCTCGAACGCGATCAGCAGGATCGATGCAACCGCTGTTCCGATCCAAAGCAAGAGATAGGCTGCATGCCTGGCTCCCGGCTCCGGCAGCCAGGCCGACTGCACCAACGAAGCCAGCACTGCGAGCAAGCCGGTCCCTGCGACCGTGGCCGGCCCATAGCCTCGAAATACGGCGCTCTCCGCAACCTGCTGGCGGATGCGCTCGATATCACCCAGGGCGCGAGAGAGTTCGCTCATGGATTACTTTGTACCGCAAAGCTTATTTCTACGTCAATGGATTTTCTGCTCATTCGCTTATGCCTGGGGTGAATCTTTCTTTCCGCCCGAGCCGCGCAGGCTCAGCCAATCTTTCTGATAGGCGAAGCTCACCGTCAACAGCAGCGCTCCGAGGCCCAGGAAGCTGAGGATGCGATAGCCCTGGTCCAGTTGTCGCGTATCGAAGAGGAAGACCTTGGCGATGCTCAGGGAGAGAAGCACCAGCGCCTGCCAGCGCAGAAAGGCGGACTTGCGCCAGAAGCCCATCGCCAGCAGTGCTGCGCCGGCGACCATGAACCATGCCGAATAGGTGAACTGCTCGCCGATCTGGTCGACGAGCAGCCCGCCCTGCCCGGCCCAGTAGGCATGGATCTCCATGCATACGGCGATGAGCAGAAGTGCTGTCGCTGCCAGTCCGGAGACAGCGGCGAAGTTCTTCCAGTCCTCGCTGTGCTTGTGTTCTCCACGCGCGGCCATGAGTCCCATGCGCATCGCCCATGCGCTGATGACTGCACCAGCCAGCCAGCTTGCAAAGCGCGTGTTCAACACCAGAGGCCCGGCCACCGGCGGATGCCACGCTTCCACTGGCGCAATCAGCGCCAGCACCGCCAGCACCAGCACGCCCGAGGCTACCCAGCGCAGCGTTCCCGGCTCGCGCAGCGCTTTTTCTCCGCGCCGTGCGGCAAACCAGGTCAACAGACCGAACTCCAGAAACCAGCCAATGGCTACCCAACGCCCGTGCGCCTCCATCGGAATGGCCACGGTGGCGAAGGCCCCGGCCAGCGCCAGCTCCATGGCATTGCTGCGTGTACCACGCAGGCGCTGCAGTCCGAGATAGAAGGCCACAAAGGGCAGCGGAATCCACTCCCGCCAACTTTCATAGGGCGAATGGCCGAAGAGCATGAACATCTCGGAGAAGGCCACCAGCGCATTGAACGCTGGCAACAGGCGCAGGGCGAGACTCTCTTCGAAAGGATGCACCGGCTCTGTCTCGGCAGAACGCACACGTCGCAGCAGCAGGACCGGGGAAACGGCAAAGATGAGAAAGAATACGAGCACGAAGAAGAGCGTCACACCGAAGCGCTCGTCCTCATAACTGCTCGCATACCAGCCCACGGCGTAGAAGGTAGTACCGGCAAAGGCTGCCAGCAACAACCGCGCCCAGGGCCGCGCGGCAAGCAGCGCTATGACGCCCGCATCCAGCAGCAGCAGATAACCGAAGAGCACCAGCTCTTCGCTCGCGTGCGCGGAGAGCAGCAGCGGCGTGAGGAATCCTCCGACTGCCGCATAGAAGGCCAGCACCTCGGAGCTCTGGCTCCAGCTGAGCCAGGTGTTCATCGCCGTAACCAGAGCCATGCACAGGAAGGTTACACTGCCCGGCACAAGATGGAAGACCGAATACGCTGCCCACAAAGAGAGGTAGAGAACACCGGTTGCGACCGCCTGCAGCGAATACGCAAAGGCCTGGTAACCCTTCCTGCGAAAGCGCTCCGCGAGCACGGCGACACCCGCGCCGGCGGCCAGACCGATGAGCACGCGTGCAGCCGGGCCGATCCATCCGTTGTCGATGGCCAGCTTGAGAAACCAGGCCACGCCGATCAGCACAGCAATGATGCCAATGCGGTTGAAGAGCTGCGAGCCGATCTTCGTTTCGAGAGATGGCCCGGCTACAGCCGCTCGCAACGATTCCTGATTTGCAGCAGGCTGCCATGGCGGAGACGGCAGCGGAGCACTGGCCGGTATGGCCCTTGATTCCGGATCGGGTGGAGCCGGCACAGCCGTTGAAGCCTGAAACCGCGCAGCCGCTTCCGGACGAGCCAGCTGCTCCAGCCTCTCCACACGTGCGCGCAATGCCGCGATTTCTCGCCTCAGCTCGTTTTCGTCTTCAGTCATTCCGGCCATCACCCGTCCCGACCACTCTACCGCGTCATGAACGCAAGAAAAAAGGGAGCCCTGCGCGGGCTCCCCTGGAAGCGCTGCAACTTGAGGTTCGGAGCTAGTAGATAACCTTCAGTCCGAACTGGATGATGCGCGGCTCGAAGGTGCTTGAAATCTGGCCGCCGCTGGTCGGGACGCCGCCGGTGATGGCCGAAAGCGGCACGGTAGCGCCGGTCGAAAGGGTCTCGCCGGTCGTGCCCTGCGTGCCGCTGATGGTGCTGGGCAGGTAGGGGTTGGTGTGGTTGAAGAGGTTGTAGAACTCGGACCGGAACTCGACCTTAAGGCCGTCGATCGGCGTGTCGAATTTCTTGTTCAGAGCCAGATCGCTCTCATAGAAGGCCGGCGTGCGTCCGGGATTACGCGGAGCGTCGCCGAAGGGGCTCAGGTAGTCGCCCGCCGCATCCTTGATGGGAGGAAGCACGAAGGCGTTGTAGTTGACGTAGTTGATGTAGCCGGTGTTCGCCGCGCGGGAGCTGCGGCCCTGCGTGACCCTGGCGTGCGGCACCATGTTCGGGCGGTACTCGTTGGCGCCACGGTAGGTGGCGCTGATCTGCTGCGAAACCTGCTGCTTGCTATTCGGCGTATAGGTGATGTTGAACGGCGTGCCGGCCTGCGCCATGTTGATGAGGCTCACCTGCCAGCCACCCAGCACGGCATTCACCGCACCGTTGGAGTTATTCAGCCAGCGGCGTCCATGCCCGAAGGGCATTTCGTAGATGAGGCTGGTGGTGTTTGCGATCGGCAGGTTGTAATCCGACTGCGAGTAGTCCGCCTTGATGTTGTTGCCATCCTGCGGCGAAGGCGTGTTGCCTTCGAGCGAGGCGCTGGCGTTGTCGAGGGAATGCTCCCAGCTGAAGGAGTTCAGCAGGGTGAGACCGCCGTTGAAGCGCTGCTCATAGCGCACCTGCAGCGCGTTGTAGTTCGACCAGAATTCGTTGAGCGCTTCGGTGATGTCGCTGGGCCAGTTGCCAAAGGGCCGCGCGAAACCATTGGAGGGGTTCTTCTGGTTGCCGTTCAGGAAGCCCTGCAGCTTGAGGCCGTGATTGCCGACATAAGCGATGTCGAGGATGGTGTTCTTCGCCAGCTGCTGCTGCACGCTGAAGAAGTAGTCCTCCACGTAGCTGTCGCGGGTGTTCTTCGGCACCCAGGTGATGTTGTCGGTCGAGGGATTGAAGGTGGTCACCAGGCCGGAGGGGAAACCCTGGCTCGCGGTTGCATAGCAGCTCGGGGTCGTCGAACCGACGGGCACGATCTGCGAGGGCAGCGGCGAGGAGCACTGGTTGGTGGTGGTCGGCGTGACCTGAGTTACAGCCGCGAACTGCGCCTGCGGCGCGTTGATGCCGAGGATGTCGCCCGAACCGGCGCGCGTGTAGTGCACGTAGCTCATGCCGAAGCCGCCGCGGACCGCGGTCTTCTGCGTCGCCGCCCAGGCAAAGCCCACGCGGGGAGCGAAGTCATTCCGGTCCGGGTTAACCAGCGTCTTGCCGTAGACGCCGCCCTTGCTGACCGGCGTGATGTCGGTGCCCGAGGCGCCCGGCGTAATGGTCAGCACGGTCTGCGTATCCGGATCGAAATTCGAGATGTAGTTGTGCTGCTCGGAGTAAGGCGATCCGTATTCCCAGCGCACGCCGAGGTTCAGCGTCAGGTTGGGCAGCACCTTCCAGTCGTCCTGGGCATAGACGTTGTCCATATCCTGCCGCAGGTGCGCCACGAAGTAGTTGGCCAGCTGATAAGCGCTGGTAGTACCGAAGAGAAAGTCAGCCCAGTAGTTGTCGGCAACAGCCGTGCCAGTGTCGAGGCTATAAGCGCCGCCGTAGGTCCAGCCGCCATAGAGCGGGTTATTGTCGTTCACTGCCATCCACACGTGCTCGTATTCGTAACCGAACTTGAGCGTATGCGCGCCCTTCACCCAGGTGAAGTTCACCTTGGGATCGAGCAGGGCCGGGTCCTGCCACTGCGGGTTGGTGCTCTGACGGCCGAAGCTGGTGAAGTTGGTGATGCCGATCGACGGCAGGCCGCCAGAGATGCCGGCGATCTGCGGCAGGCCGGGAATCGTGTAGCCCAGTTCGTTGTTGCCGATGGAGAGCGACCACTTGCCGGCCTTGGTGCGCGAGAGGCCGAGGCGCGCGTCGATGATCTTGTTGGCGTCGAAAAGGTGCGTGTAACCGAGCGCTACCTGCTGATCGAGAACGCGGATGGTGCCGTTCGTCTGGCCGTCGAGCGGCAGCGGAATCGCCTGGTAATTGACGCCGGTCTCTTTGCGATCGCTGACGCGCAGGAACCAGGAGTTCTTCGCATCCTGCTGATAGTCGAGGCGCAGATCGCCCTTATCCGAGTTATCGGAGAACGGCACCTGCACCGCGTAGTCGTTCGAATTCAGGCCGCTTGATGCCAGGCCCGACTGTGGCAGCGCCAGGGAGGCAAACTTGTCGACGATCTTGAGTGACAGCGGGTCGAAGACCGTGGTTGGAATCGGCGAGTTTGCGGGATAGACGATGCCTGAACGCGGGTCCTTGACCGGAACGACCAGGTTGCCTTCGAGCTCGTCCTTGGTGGGCAGCGTGAGCACGCTCAGCGGCGTCAGGGTCTGGCGGAAGCCCTCGTAATCGAGGAAGAAGAAGAGTTTGTCCTTGAGAATGGGGCCGCCGAAGTTCATGCCGAACTGGTTGCGGTTGAAGGCCGGCTTCTGGAAGGCGGTCGCGGTGCCGGTGTTGCTGACGACATTCGGTTTGAAGAAGCCGTCGGCGTTCAGATCCGTGTTGCGCAGGAACTCATAGAGCGTCGCGTGATAGCTGTTGGTGCCGCTGGCCGAAGCCACGTTGATCGTCGCACCCGAGGAGCGGCCGTATTCCGCGCTCTCATTATTGGTGACCACGTTGAACTGGGCCACCGAATCCGGCGGAACGGCGATGATCTGGTTGTCGAAGCCCTGATTGCTCTCGCCGTAGGCGTTGTTATCCATGCCATCCAGCAGGAAGTTATTGAACATGCTGCGCTGGCCGTTGACGTTATACGAGCCCTGACGCACCAGGCTGTTGATGGAGCTCGTCGTCGCGGCGGTCGGGGCCTGGCGTGAGCCGGTGACCAGGCCGAGCAGGTCGGAATAGTTACGCGTGACCAGCGGCAGAGCCTCGCTCTGATAATTGGTGATGGTCTGGCCGCGCTGGCTCTGCTCGGTCTCGAGCTGCAGGGCCACTCCGTTGACTTCCACCGTGGTCTGCGTCGCACCGGCCTGCAGCGTCAGATCGATGCGCTGCCGGTTTCCGACCGAGATCTGGATATTGTCTGCCACCGCGGAGGCGAAGCCCTGCGCGCTGGCCGTGATCTTGTAGGTACCCACGCGCAGCGAAGGCACATCGTAGTCGCCACTGCCATTGGTGGTCACTGCGTTCTGGATTCCCGTGGCCGTGTTCAGAACATTCACCGAAGCGCCGGGAATGGCCGCACCGCTGGCATCCTTGATGGTGCCCACGAGGCTGCCGTTATCGTATTGAGCGAATAGAGTTCTTCCGGAAATCAAGAAGATAAGGAGGCCGATCCCAAAAAGTACTGCAATCCGTCTGTTTTTCTGCATAGTGCCGAGCATAGAAACGCTTTGCAAACGAAGTGTGAATGCCCGGAGAATGCCGTATGAATGGCAGGTCCGATGATTCGCGGCGATTTCACGTCTGCGTCTTTCTTCTGTCCACCTTCCAGGGAATTCCATCTGCCCTCTCTCCCGCGTGGTATTGTCGTGAGAATCTTTTCCTTGAACATCTTTTGCAGCTCCCACGGCCGCGCCTATGAACGAGATCCCCCTATTACGCTCCGTGTTGCTGATTGACGACGATGAAATCAGCCTCTCCCTCCTGAGCCTGCAACTGGCATCGGCAGGCTACAGCGTGCAGTCTGCTTCGAGCGGCGAAGCTGCTCTCCGGCTGATTGCCGAACAACCCCGGGATGCGGCACCGGACGTTGTCCTCGCCGACCTGCAGATGCCCGGCCTGTGCGGACGTGAGCTTGCGCTGGCCTTGCACGCCCTGCTTCCCGACTGCCTCCTTATCGCGATGAGCGCTTCACTAGGAGAGACTGAGGGTTATGATGAATTTCTCTATAAGCCACTCAAAATAGAAGCTTTCCGGGTGATTCTCGAGCACCGGCCCAGGGAACGGGAAGAGACCATGCAGCCGGCCCTGCAGCAGCTGGAGGAGATCCCCCTTCTGGACGAACGTACTTTTACAAAACTCAAGGGAATGATGTCCAGCGCCGCGCTTGCCGAAGTGTATGGGGTGTGCATCAACGATACCCGGCAGCGCTCCCGGCTGATTCTCGAAGCCGCGGGCAAAGATGAGCCGCAACTCCGGCGCCTCGCCCACACCGTCAAAGGCGGGGCATCTATGGTAGGCGCTTCCCGGATCGCGGCCATTGCTGCTTTTCTGGAATCGGCGCAATATGCTGTTACCGAGGTACCAGAACTGACAAATAAATTGTTGCTCGGTTGTGACCAACTCGAGCGTATTCTGATGACAAAAGTCAATTCTGGTTGACTAGAGTGATACTATGACTGCCCGGACCTCTCCCGCGAAACATTCCACTGCCGCCAGCCGCCCTGTGCTGTCCAATATCCGCATCGTCCTTGCGGACGATCATCCTGTCGTCCGTATCGGCGTCCGCAACATGCTCCAGATCGACGAGGGCTTCGATGTTGTAGGAGACGCCGGAGACGGCGATGAAGCCATCACGCAGACACTCGAGCTGCTTCCCGACATTCTCCTGCTCGACCTCAACATGCCGCGCCTTCCCGGCCTCGAGGCGATGCGCTCCATCATGAGCGGCTCGCCGGCGGTCAAGATCATCCTGCTCACCAGCACGGTCACCCCGCAGCAGATCATCGAGGCGCTGCAGATCGGCGCACGCGGCATCGTCCTCAAGGATGCGCTTACGGATCATCTGACCAGCGCCATCCGTACCGTGATCTCCGGTGACTATTGGATCGGCGGCAAGCGTGTCGTCAACCTGGTCCAGGCGCTGCATGAACTCACCAAGCAGGCCGCTGTTCCTGAGCGCAAGACCTTCGGCCTCACCCCGCGTGAGATGGACGTCGTCGGCTGCATCGTCGAGGGGTGCAGCAACCGTGATATCGCCAAGCAGTTCACTCTCAGCGAAGAGACTGTGAAGCGCCACCTCTCCAATATCTTCGACAAGACCGGTGTCTCGACACGGCTCGAGCTGGCCATGTTTGCCATCGCTCACCATTTGGTTGCCCCGCAACTGTAACTTTTCCTGTTCTTTTTGTGCCAGCCGCAGTTCTCCCGTGACGATCAGCCAGACGACCCATGTCTGGCTATCTCCATCCTTCTTCCCTGCATCCATCTTTAGCGAATGGCCAGGAATCAATGGCTGATCGGCGCGATCCCAGCGTCGTCATTCCCGCGCAGTCTGCGCGATTTTCTGCGCTCTCACAGCGCAGCAGGAAGATGGATCCTCCTGGGCAGATTCCCTGGGTGGATCGAGGAACGGATCGACGATGAAATACACACTCTCGCTTGTAGTTCTCGCCTGCGCCGCCACCGTGGCCGGCGCCCAGGAAGCCAACCCGACTTCCACCATGCAGTGGCCGCAGTCGCAGCAGAAGACACAGCCGGAGGCCCGAATCGAAGGCGGCATTCCGGTGTACAAGGTCACGGTAATCGGCCGGGATATTCCCGCGATCAATTACTTCCACCGCAGCGGTTCCACAAAGATCGGTTTCGACGGCACCCCCCTGCTGCCTCGCGCCAAAGGCTCCGCAGTGGTAGAAAGCCGCCGCGGGCGCATGGTCATCGACGCAAAGTTTGAAGGCCTGGTACCGGCCAACAGCTTCGGCGTGGAATATCTCACCTATGTTCTATGGGCGATCACGCCGGAAGGCCGTCCGGTGAACCTCGGCGAGATTCTGCCGCAGGGCTCGAAGAGTGCGATTACCGTCACGACCAACCTGCAGGCGTATGGACTGATCATCACAGCCGAGCCGTACTACGCGGTAACCATGCCCAGCGATGTGGTGGTAATGCAGAACTACGCGCTGCCCGACAAGACACAGGGCATCCTCGAGCAGGTGAATGCGCATTACCTGCTGCTGCCTCGCGGCGCTTACACGCAGACGGCTGGACAGCATGCGGTTCCGCGGCCGATTACGCGCAACGAACGCTCGCCGCTTGAGCTTTACGAGGCGATCAATGCGGTGCAGATCGCCGAAGCCCAGGGCGCGGACAAGTATGCTCCGGATATTCTTGCCACGGCCAAGCAGGCGCTGCAGAATGCCCAGGATTTCGACGAGCGCAAGAAGGATCAGAAGCAGGTCATTACTTATGCGCGTGAAGCGGTGCAGGCCTCCGAGGATGCGCGCCTGACCTCGATCCGCAAGATGAAGGCGGAGCAGGACGAACAGCAGCGGATCGCTGCGCAGAACGCCAAGGATCAGGCGGCACAGAGCGCCCTGGCAGCGCAACAGGCTGCGGCGCAACAAGCGGAAGCGGAAGCGCGCGCTGCAGAGGCAGAGGCTGCGGCAGAAAAGGCCAAGGCGGAACAGGCTGCGGCGCAGCATCAGGCGCAACAGGCCAACGACCAGACCGAGCAGATGCGCGAACGGCTGAAGGATCAGCTGAACGCGGTGCTGCAGACACGCGAGACCGCCCGCGGCCTGATCGTGAACATGTCCGACGTGCTTTTCGACTTCGGCAAGTACACCTTGAAGCCGGAAGCGCGCGAGAAGCTGGCCAAGGTCTCAGGCATCCTGCTCGCCTACCCTGGACTCACGCTGCAGGTGGAGGGCTACACGGATAATGTCGGCTCGGATGAATACAACCAGAAGCTTTCCGAGCAGCGCGCCGACGGGGTTCGCGACTATCTGGTGAGCCAGGGCGTGGCGCAGGGCAATATCAGCGCTACGGGCTATGGCAAGACGAATCCGGTTGCGGATAATTCCACCGCCGCAGGCCGTGCCCAGAACCGCCGCGTGCAGCTGGTCGTCTCCGGCAATGCCATCGGCGTGCAGCAATCGGCTCCTACCCCGGGCGGCGACACGACGCAGCAGCCACCGGCACAACCTCAGCAACAGCAGCCTCAGCCGCAACCGAATGCAACGGGGGTCTCAAACGAGCCGCAGATGTAGACATGGCTTCTCTTTCTTCGGAACAAGAATGGCCGCCCTCCATGGGCGGCTTTCTTTTACGCAAGGCTGCGTCTCATAGAGGGTGTATCCCCATAGAGCCATTCCGCAAATTGTCATTTCGACCGGAGCAGGACCGATTTCTTGTCCTGCGGAGTGGAGAAACCTGCGGTTCTGCTGCGCGCAGGGCGAATGTGCCTTCGGCCTCCGCTTCCGTTGGTCGCGAGCTAAACAAAACCGCAGGTTCCTCCACTGCGCTGCGCTCCGGTCGGAATGACAAAGGGAGAGGGAGGCTCCGGTCGGGATGACAAGACGGTGGTAAGTTTTTACTTCCAATGCCGCTATCTATGGATACGTCCTAGCGCCGCACTGTCATCCAGGGATGTATATCCCTCGCAGGAGTTCGCATGCGCATCGCTTTTCCTGGCCTGGGCAGCATGGGCATCCCCATTGGCCGCCATCTTATTTCGCGCCTCTTCCGTGAAGCCGCAGAGCATGCCGGTGTCGCTACGCCGCTGGCCGATGCCTTTGCCGATAACTTTCGCCGGGCCATCGACGCCGATATGCAGGATGCCGACTGGGCCTCGGGCTAGTATCGCTTTGTGCGCGAAACGACCGGGCCTGAGATCTGAACACACGCAACTGGATCGAATGGGAGCTTACGATACATCCATGGGAAATCTGAACGGGAAGATTGTCTTTATCACCGGAGCCAGCGCCGGCATTGGCGCGGCTACCGCCTTCGCCTTCGCGCGGGAGGGCGCGCGCCTGCTGCTCGCCGCCCGCCGTCGTGACCGCCTCGAATCACTTGCGGCAGAACTGAAGCAGGCCGGGGCCGCCGATGTACACACCGTGGCTCTGGATGTCCGCAACCGCGCCGCCGTTGCCTCCACCATCGAGGCGCTGCCCTCTGACTGGAAGGCTATCGATGTGCTGGTGAACAATGCCGGACTCAGCCGGGGCCTCGAGAAGCTCTATGTGGGCAACATCGAGGACTGGGAGGAAATGATCGACACGAACGTGAAGGGGCTGCTCTATGTGACACGCGCCGTCGTTCCGGGCATGGTCGAGCGCAACAGCGGGCATGTGATCAATCTGGGCTCCACAGCCGGCGATCAGACCTACCCCAACGGAGCCGTCTACTGCGCGACCAAGGCAGCCGAGCGCGCCATCAACGACGGGTTGCGCCAGGATCTTCTCGGCACCGCGGTGCGCGTGACCACCGTCGATCCGGGCATGGTCGAAACCGACTTCAGCCTTGTCCGCTTCCACGGCGATTCTGAGCGTGCCGCAAAGGTCTACCAGGACCTCACGCCGCTGACGCCCGAAGATGTTGCCGAGACTATCGTCTGGACAGCCGCGCGGCCGGCGCACGTCAACATCGCGCGCGTGCTGATGACTTCGATCGACCAGGCCAATTCCCTGCTCTTCAACCGCAGACAGCAGACCGGGCTGCGATAGAGCAGAACTGTATTTCTCCGGGCTGCAACGATGCCCGGAGAAACATTACAGCGACGGTTACTCCAGCTCCTTGAGCCGCGCTTCGATCTCTGCAAGCGCAGCCTCGAGCGCTGCCCGACGGTGCGGGCTGGAGGTCCGTTGATCGAGAATCCGCTCCCGCTGCAGCTCCAGCTCCTGCTGCTGCCGTTTGCGGTGAGCCTCGGCCGCTGCCAGTTCACTCTTCGACTTCACAGGCTCGGCGGTTGCTTTCTCCGCCACCTGATCCTCTATTGATTTGCTTTCCCATCCACGCGCCATATCTTCATGCTAGAGCATTTCTCCTGATACTGTGCTCTTACTCATGGCATGCGGTGCTGTTTTCCCTGCCAGAAAACAGCATCCAGTGTTGTGCGATCGCTCACATCTTCAGGAGAAATGCTCTACCGCCTGCGGTCCGCATCTGCGCCCTGATCCGCGCATCTTATGCCTGAATACGTCCTTTTCGGAATGGAGTCCCCATGAAAGTCTGGCAAATCCCCGCCTTCGGCATCGATCATCTTCAGCTCGTCGAACGCGCCGCCCTCACGCCCGGTCCCGGCCAGGTCGCCGTCCGTGTGCATGCAGTCTCGCTCAACTACCGCGATCTGCTCATCACCCTCGGTCTCTACAATCCGAAGCTTGCCCTGCCGCGTATCCCCTGCTCGGATGGCGCCGGAGAGGTCACGGCCGTCGGGGAAGGCGTGACCCGCTTCAAGGTCGGGGACCGGGTTGCCGGCATCTTCATGCAGCACTGGATCGACGGGCCGGCGGATGCGGCCAAGCAGCGGGGCGCTCTCGGTGGAGATATCGATGGCATGCTCGCCGAATCCGTCCTCCTCGACCAGAACGGCCTCGTCCCCATCCCTGACCATCTCTCCTGGGAAGAAGCCTCCACACTGCCCTGCGCCGCCGTCACTGCCTGGAATGCGGTCGTTCATGCCGGGAGGGTGAAACCGGGCGATACGGTCGTGATCCAGGGGACGGGCGGCGTCTCGATCTTTGCCCTGCAGTTTGCGAAGCTGCTCGGTGCGCGCGTGCTCGGCACCTCGGGCAGCGACGAAAAGCTGGCCCGCGCAAAAGCACTCGGGCTCGATGCAGGGGTGAACTATCGCCAACACGAAGACTGGGCGAAGTGGGTCCTCGAGGAGACCGGAGGGAGCGGCGCCGACCTGGTGGTCGAGGTGGGCGGAGCAGGCACTTTTGCCCAATCGCTGAAGGCGGTGCGCGTGGGCGGACATATCGCCCAGATCGGCATTCTTTCGCAGTCGGCCGAGCCGATCCAGATCGCCCCCATGCTGCATAAGCAGGTGCATTTGCAGGGCATTTATGTGGGCTCCCGCGCCGACTTTGAAGAGATGAATCGCGCCATCACCCTCCACCGGCTTCAGCCGATTGTCGACAAGACTTTCTCTTTCGATCAGGCGCCGGCAGCGTTCGCTCTTATGCAGAGTGCCGCCCACTTCGGGAAGATCGTCATCCGCAACTGAGTTTTCCACATCTGGACCGGCTCTTTCGCGCCTCTCCCTGGCCGTTCCGTGGCATCTTATGAAGCGCGTGGTTCGCCCCCATCCGCCACGCTTCTGCCAGGCAGAAGCGTGGTGGTTACCCAGCCCACGGGAGGCCGGAATCCATGAATGTGCTTCGCAGCACTGCCAATTTTTTCAGCGAAATCTGCTTTGGTTGCGCCCACGAACGGCTCAGCCGCCCTTTTACCCTTGAGGATCAGTGCTACATGGTCTGCCTGCAATGCGGCACGCATGTGCCCTATTCGCAGGAGAGCATGCGGCCTCTCACCAGCCGCGAACTCCGCCGGATGAAGGCGGTCCTTGGGGAAAGGCGCCAGGTTATGCCAATGGAATCGGATACAGGCCAGGCGCAGATCGCCGGGGATAAGCTCTTCGGGGATAAGAACAACTCGACGGCAGCCTGAGGTTCTCTTTCTACCTCTCAGTGTGGTCATTCTTCCACAGCTAGTTCCGCCCAGGAGCGGGCTGTCTCCCGGGAGTGGCATCCGCCATGGAATCTGGGGCGGCACAGGGCTTTCCACGGCTGCTGCATTCCTGAAAAAGGAAAGAAACGCATTCATTCTGCAATTGAGCGAGAGGTTGCGCTTCCATTTCTACAGCTTTCCAAAAGAGTCCCCGTCTAAAATACGGTCAAGGGCAGCGTTTTTGTTGTCCGAAAGCAAGACATGCCCACACCCGCACGCAAACGCCTCGCCCTTGCTCTGCCGCCACTCCTGATGGCGATGGCGGGCTGTGGCGTGGGCCAATGGAATGGAGCGAACGGCGGAGCCTTCAGCATCATGGCGTCCTCGTCGACCACCAGCACCAGCGGGCAGGTCCAGTTCACGGCCATTCTCGCCAATGGCGAGACGGCTCCGGTTGCCTGGTCGATCGCCGAAGGCGAAAACCCGTCCTCGCTCGGGGAAGGCCGCATCGACGCTGCCGGCCTCTATACCCCGCCCACAGCGCTGGCCCGTGACACGGTCCAGGTGCGCGTCCTTGCCACCCTCAAATCCGATCCCACGGCGCAGGCCAGCGAGCTGATCACCATCAGCCCCGGCTTTGTGCAATCTCTACTGCCGGAAAACGCCGCCCTCACGCCGGGCCGCGATATCGAAATCACGGCGGAGATCGCAGAGGTCGGTAATGGAAGCGTCCACTGGAGCCTCAGCGGAAACGCACCGGCTGCCGATCGGGGCACGCTTTCCACCCAGAACTGCTCGCATTCGCTCGACCAGTACACCACCTGCAAGATCACCTACACGGCGCCGGGCAGCATCCCTGCTGCAGAAACCATCACCCTGACGGCCTCCACCAACGGAGTCCACATCGCTACACCGCTGCGCATCCTGGTGAATAACAATGGCTGGAATACGACTCCCAGCGTGAACCAGTCGATGCAGACCGGCCCTATCTCCCTGGGCTCTTCCGGCGGCAACGATAACGACTACGACACCTATCAGGACAAGTCGGGCAATCCTTATATCGCCAACTGCTGCGGTGGCACCCTGGGCGCGCTGGTGCAGGATACCTCCGGTTCTCAATACATTCTCAGCAACAATCACGTTCTGGCCGAATCCGATCAGGCTCAGAACGGCGACATCATCGACGCACCCGGTCTTATCGATAACGGCTGTGTCCCGCTCGACCGCGCCAGCGGCAATATCCGCCCTGTCGGCACCCTGCGCTACAGCGTGCCGCTCTCCAGCAACAGGACAAATGTCGATGCCGCTCTCGCTGCCGTTACTCCGGGCGCCGTCGACTCCTCCGGCAGCATCCTTCAGCTCGAACCTACTGCACCCGGCAATACAACCAGCATCGGCTCCGCGCCGCCGGTTGCAGGCACCGGTGAGACGCTCGACACCACCAATCTTGCCGATATTCACCTGGTAAAGAGTGGACGCACCACCGGTCTCACCTGCTCGACGGTTCAGTCCGTCGATCTGAGTGTCCGCATCGATTACTACAAGGACTGCGCCGAAACCCAGCCCTACACCACCAAGACCTTTTCCGGACAGATCGGCATCACAGGCGACCATTTTTCCGACAGCGGCGACTCCGGCGCTTTGATCGTCGACTCCGCCAATGCGCAGCCCGTCGGCCTGCTCTTTTCAAGCGGCACGGACGGCAGCGGCACGGGGCTTTCCGTCGCCAGCCCTATCGGCGAGGTCCTCAACGAGCTCGGTTCGCAGGCCGGGAGCAGCTTCTCGGTGGTCGGCACCAATACTCCGCACGCGGTCGCCTGCGTGCAATATGATGCTCACCCCACCGATCCCTGGACTCGTCTTGTCGTCTCGCCGGATACCCAGAGCCAGGCGAAAACCATTGCGGAAACTGCCGGCCAGGGCCTGATCGGCCAGGTCGCCGGTGTTCTTGGAGTTGCCTCCGGCAAAAGCCTCGACAGCCCCGGCGATGCGGCTCTGGTGGTCTACACGGATGCCTCACGCGGCGCGGTCGCGGTGCCGAAAAGCTACGCCGGGCTACGCACCCAGCCTGTCGCTACCACCGCCGCAGCTCTCGCCCGCGAGCAGGCCCCCACGCACCCCGCTGCCGTCGCCGGTCTGCACCTTACCGCCGACGCGCTCTCCAACGCGGAGAGCGTGGTCAGCCGCTATGCCTCGTCCCTGCTCAGCGATCCGGCGATCTTTGGCGTAGGCGTCACCCAGAGCGCTGACAATCCTGCCGAGCCGGCGATTCTTGTGCTGGTCGACATGAGCCAGCTCCCTGCTTCCACGCCACTGACCCTCGGAGGCCTGCGCGTGCGCTATATGCGGCTGCATCCTTTCCACCTTACGCAGTCCAAGTATGAGACCGGGCATCCCCACTCCGCCTGCGCTCTGCGCGGTCTCCAAGCCACGCAATCCGGCCGCTCCATACGGTCGATTCAAGATGCACTGCCCCTGCACTAAAGCAGAATCAGGACAACTGTGCCCATGCTGAGTGGATGCAGGTGGCCTTTTCTTGAGGAAAAGGCTACGGAGAGCATGTGCCAGCCGGGTATATCTGTCCTGATTCTGCTTTCATGTGCTTGCCGCGCTCTATGATTCGTGTTCGGGATGCCAGAAGAAAATGCGTTAAACCGACTGCGCTGTTTGTAATGGAGCTGGCTCACCGTGGAGCTCATGCTCCAGCCGCTCCGGCAGAAACATCGTAAACACCGTGCCTCCGCGCTGGCTCGCATGGGTTGTTCCGGCGCCGCGCTCCCAGCTTCGCAGCCGCAGCCGTCCGTGGTGCTTGGCCAGAATCTCCGCGCTCACCCACAGCCCGAGCCCGGTGCCGGTATCTTCCTTAGTGGTAAAGAAGGGCTCGAAGATGTGCCGGCGGGTTTCCTGGCTCATGCCGCAGCCGCTATCGGCGACGGTTACCCGTATCCCGGCAAGCCCTGTCTTCGCATCCTGCCGCACACGCTGCACTCGCAGCACCAGCTTTCCGCCGCCCGGCGTCATGGCATCGATGGCATTGGCGATGAAGTTGTTGAATAACTGCCGCATCTCGCCGGTAAAGCAGAACAGCGGCGCTTCGCTGCAATAGCGGCGGTCGATATCGATCTGCAGCATGGCTGCCCGCCGCTCGTGCAGCGACAGCACGGAATCCAGCAGAGCGCATACCTCGGCCCTGGCGGGCCTGGTCGACTGCTTGTAGAAGCGCAGCATTTGCTGCGTGATCACCGAGATGCGCGCCACCTCGGCCTCTGCCAGCTCCACATATGGCTGTGCCGGCGAATCCTTCTGCTCCTGATGGATGAGGTAGAGCAGATTCGTCACCGCTTCCAGAGGATTATTGATTTCATGCGCGATGGAGGCTGCCAGCCGCCCCGCAGCTGCCAGCTTTTCAGACTTGCGCAGGGCCTCGTCGGCACGGCGGCGCTCGGTGGTCTCCGAAAGGATCATGCCCACCCAGCGGACGGTCTGTGTCTCCGTTTTTACCGGGTAGATGTTCGCAAGCCAGCTCCGCATCTCGGCGCCCATCCGGCCATGAGCCGGGGTCTCATTCGTGATCTCCAGATCCCGGACCGGCTCGCCGTCGGCAAAAACCTGCTCGATCGCGGTATGCAAGGCCTGCGCCGCGCCCGGCGCAAAGACCTCATCCAATGTCTTACCCAGGTGCCTTCCGATCGAAAGGCTGTTCATGCCCGCGAGAAACTGGTTCACTCGCACCATGCGCAGCCGGTGGTCAAAGAAGGCAAATCCGATGGGAGCATTGGCGAGCATGGAGTCGAGCAGTGCCAGCGTGTCGTTCAACCCGGCCCGTTGCTCGTTGATCGATGCCACCATCAGGTTGAACGCCGTGGTGAGGTCGGCTGCCTCGTTGGAGGAGGAGATAGGAATCGGGAAGGCAGCGGTGTCTTCCGGATTGCGGATCATTCTGCGTGTTGCCCGCGTCAGCACGCCGAGGGGCCGCGCAATCTGCCGCGCCATCAGGCTGGCGAAGAGGGTGCAGCCTGCAATCCCGAACAGGGCGGACAGCAGGGTTGTCCGCAGAAGGCTGTGCAGCTGCTCCCTATCCTGCGTGTCGTCGGGATAGATCCACACCAGCGCCTGCAATACCCCATGGATGCGCACCGGAGCCACCGCTTCCCGCGTGCCCTTGTCGCCCCAGAAGATGGCGGGTTTGCTCAGATCGCGCAGGAAGCTACGCTCGGTCGGCGTCAGCTCCATCGCTTCGTCGGTACCGCTGTCCCCGGCCAGCCGCTGTCCAGCCAGATCGGTGACCATGACGGCGTGCACGCCCGGGCTGCCACGCATCGCTGCCACAAACTCCTCGAGCGAGGCAAAGGCCTTGCCCTCGAGGGCCGTCCGGCTCTGCAATGCAATCTGCGAAGCCTCGTACTCGAGCCGCTGGTCGGTTCGCGTCTGCAGCTCGCTGCGCTGCTCGCGAATCACAACCAGGGAAAGGACAGCCAGCACCAGGATCTCGAAGATCACCAGGCCGCCTGTTAACTGGCCTCGGATTGTGCGTGGCCTGAACGAAACCATCACTGCCTTTCCTGCAGCAGGCCGGAGCAAGCATGCCCGGCGTCCGATCTTCCGATCTCTATTCCTATGTCGCCGACGCCATGGCCCCGCTGACCGGCGCCAGCTTCCTTTCTAAATCGACGGCAATCTGGCGCCCGTGGAAGCGCCCATTCTCGATAAAGATCTCATTGGTCCGAGAGCCCGCCACCACCACCCCTGCCAGATAGACGCCCGGAACATTGCTCTCGAGCGTCTCCTTGTCACACAACGGCAGAAGATCTTTGCCCTCCAGACTGACTCCGAGTTCGCGTAAAAACGCAAAATCCGGATGATAGCCCGTCAGTGCAAAAACAAAATCATTCTCCAGCGTGACCGCGCCGCGGGGCGTCTCGAGCTTGACCAAATCCGGGGTGATCTCCGTCACCCTGCTCTCGAAATAAGCCGTAATCTCACCATTCTTGATGCGGTTCTCGATGTCCGGCAGTATCCAATACTTCACGTGCTTGTGCATGGCCGCACCGCGGTGCACCAGGGTGACTCGCGCGCCGTGACGCCAGAGCTCAAGCGCCGCAATCGCCGCCGAGTTCTTGCCCCCGATGACCACCACGTCCTGCCCGTAATACGGGTGTGGATCATTGTAGTAGTGAAAGACCTTGCCCAGATTTTCTCCGGGAATGTTCATATAGTTCGGCAGGTCGTAGTAACCGGTTGCGATAATCAGCTTTTTCGCCGTAAAGACCGTCGTGCGCTTATGCTGATCGCGCGTCGCCACACGGAAATCGCCGTCGTGGCCACTCACGCCAGTCACATGCCGATATTGACGTACGTCGAGCCCATAATGGTCGGCGACCTTCCGGTAATACTCGAGAGCCTCATTCCGCGTGGGTTTGGCGTTCACGCTGGGAAAGGGGATGTTGCCAATCTCAAGCAGCTCCGACGTGGTGAAGAAGGTCATGTGCGCCGGATAGTGAAAGAGCGAATTGCACAGGCAGCCCTTATCCACCAGCACCGTGCGATATCCTGAGCGCTGCGCCTCGATCGCGCAGGCAAGCCCGGTGGGCCCTGCCCCGATTACCAGCACATCGAACTGCGTCTCGTACGAAGCCTCGTTTCCCGTCCCCATTCTTATAGACTAGAGGATTTCGCGCGGCGATGGCAGCGAAAGCCGCTACTGCGCAGATACCGGCGCCACCAGCCCATGCGCCTGCAACATCGTAATCAGCCGCTTTGTCGCGTGTTCCCGGCCAGCTGCATTCTCGTGATACACGGTGTCGTACACTTCGCTTGCCTCGAAAGTAAAGTCCTCCGGGTTACCCAGCAGCGGAATTCCATCGGCAGTCAGAGCGCGTCTTAGACTGGCCACGTTCGCCTGAAACTGCGGCGATCCATTCGCGAGAAGAGGCCGGTAAATACAGGGGAAAATCACCACCATGCGCGCGCCTCTGGCTTGCAGAAGAGCATGAAACCGCTTCAGATCGTCGATCGATTCGCTGGAAAGCGTCATGCCTCGCGGCGCTTCGTGACTGAGTTCCATGATCGTTTTCTGGATGACCACGGGATCTGTATCCCGCGTAGGATCTCCCCAACCATCGATCGGCTCCGCATCGCTCCGCATGCCCGCATGCCATTCCAGAGGCACCACGCGGCTCCAGGTTTTCAACGGGATGGAGAAGACAAGCCGCGCCCAGCGCCAGAATCCCAGACTGCGACGGTAAGCAGCATCATGCAGAATCACCTGCATGCAAGTCTGGTCTCCCGACGGCTCGATTGAAGCATATTGCTCGTACTCCAGAGGAAGCACGAAGAGATCGCCCTTTTGCGCAGCGAGCGAGCCGCGATAGAGAATGTAATCCAACCCCTGCCCCGCATGCTCTCCCATATTGACTGCCGGCACCCGTAACTCCTGCTCCAGCATCTGCGCGGAATAGCCGAATTCCCCATTCGATCCGGACAAGATGATCAGTTTCGCTCCAGGCACCTGCGCCATAGCCAGCTTGCGATCCAGGTTCTCCTTGAGAGGGTTCCCGCTGAGAGGCTTCCGCGACAGACAGGTCGCATATCCCAGGAGCAAACTTGCCACACCGAGCAGGCCCAGCGCCATGCACCCGACAAACAACATGAGTCTTCTTCTCAACCTGCCGGCTCCACCCTCATAAGAACTAAACACCCACTCAAGCTAAAACTGGAAGTAGATAAATTTCGACGGCACGGCTGAGATCTGCAGAATCGCAGCCCCACCCAGCGCTCCGAGCAACAGACTGAATGCTGCTGTCCAGACCAGGCCTGCGGGAAGACCTGCCTCTGTCTTCTCCAACTTCCGCATCATGCTGCCGACCAGCGTCTGCGAATTCGGCATCAGCCACACAACCGGTACGCTTACTGCGAAGAGAAGCCAGAGAAAGACCTCCTGCGGAGCATCGGATGTATGCCGGAAACCGAAGGCCAGCCCCTTCAGAATCACGCCGGCGGCATGGAAACTATCCGCACGGAAGAAGACCCAGGCCAGAAGCACGCTCACAAAGGTCACGGCTGTCGCCGCTATACCGCGGACTCGCGCCATCAGACCGTTGCTGCGCTCTGCCCATCCTGGAAAGGCGGACTGCTTGACGGCCAGCCACGCATGATTGATCACCAGGTAGATTCCATGCAGGCCTCCCCACACGACGAATGTCCAGTTCGCGCCATGCCATAGGCCTCCGAGCAGCATGGTGATCATCAGGTTGCGATAGCGCATGACCTTTCCCTTCCGATTACCGCCCAGAGGAAAGTACAGGTAATCGCGCAGGAAGTGCGAGAGCGTGATATGCCAGCGCCGCCAGAAATCGACGATGTTCACCGACTTGTACGGCGAATCGAAATTCACAGGCAGGTCGATGCCGAAGAGCTTCGACAGTCCGATCGCCATGTCGCAGTATCCGGAAAAGTCAAAGTACAGCTGGAAGGCATAGGCGAGAACTCCAGTCCATGCCAGCACCGGCCCGGGATGCAGCCCCACCTCTACTCCACGGAAAAGCCGGTCCGCGTAATAGGCGAGGTTGTCGGCCAACAACACTTTCTTTGCCATACCAATGGCCAGAAAGGCCAGTCCCGGGAGGATGGAGCGAAGGCGTGGACGATAGATTTCCGGATCGGCAAACTGAGGCATCATCTGCTTGTGGTGCAGGATGGGCCCGGCAATGAGGTGCGGGAAATAGGTGACGAACAGCAGGTAATGGACCGGGCTGTATTCCATCGCCAGCCCCCTGTAGGCGTCCACCAGGAAGGCAATCTGCGTGAAGGTGAAGAACGAGATGCCCAGCGGCAACACGATATGCAGCAGCCCATACGGCGCATGCCCCCACGTACCCATCGAAGAGAGGAAGAAACCGGTGTACTTGTAGTAGCACAGCAGCAGCAGATTGACCGTGACTGCAAAGGTCAGGACTCGCTTGCCGGCAGCCGTCTGTGCACACCGGGCAATGGTTCGTCCGCAAACGTAGTTGAAGGTGATCGAGGCCAGCAGCAGCAACACATAGCGAGGATTCCACCATGCGTAGAAAAAGAGCGACGAGCATGCCAGCCATGCTGCCGCTACCGTACGGCTCCATCGACCGAGCACGAAGAAGGCCACGAGAACGATTGGCAGATAGCCAAGCAGAAAGATGTAACTGTTAAAAAGCATCGCACCTACAAGGCTTTCTCGCTCAGACGCATTTGAATTTCCCTATCGCACCTAAAAGAAATAGCAGAGGCTGTTTTCTCACTCAGGATGCAGCATACCGGCCAGGTGCTTCCAATCCGATGTGGTGCAAGCATATCCCACGCGGAATAGACTCCCCAAGGACTTCTCGCTTCTGGAACGATGCCGCCTCCGGCGCCTTTCATTTAACCTAGAAGGTTCGGAAAGGCTCATACGCATGGCTACGATCCAGCAGGAAGATCTCATTCAGAGCGTCGCGAACGCTCTCCAGTACATCAGCTATTACCACCCGGTCGATTACATCACCAGCCTTGCCAAGGCCTATGAGCTCGAGGAGTCGCCCGCAGCCAAGGATGCCATTGCACAGATCCTCATCAACTCGCGCATGTGCGCCGAGGGCCACCGGCCGATCTGCCAGGACACCGGCATCGTGACCGTGTTTCTGAAGATCGGCATGGACGTGCGCTGGGATGCCGAGATGACGGTAGACGAGATGGTGAACGAGGGTGTGCGCCGCGCCTATCTCGATCCGGACAACAAGCTGCGCGCCTCAGTGCTGGCCGACCCCGCCGGAGCCCGCCGCAACACCAAGGACAACACCCCTGCGGTCATCAACATTGAACTGGTGCGCGGCGGTGAGGTCGAAGTGACGGTCGCGGCCAAGGGCGGCGGCTCGGAAGCGAAGTCAAAATTCGTCATGCTCAACCCCTCGGACTCGATTGTCGAGTGGGTGCTCAAGACCGTGCCCACCATGGGCGCGGGCTGGTGTCCGCCGGGCATGCTCGGCATCGGCATTGGCGGCACAGCGGAGAAGGCAATGGTGCTGGCCAAGCAGTCGTTAATGGACCCCATCGACATCCAGGACGTAATCGCGCGCGGGCCACAGAACAAGATCGAAGAGCTGCGCGTGGAGCTGTACAAGAAGGTGAACGAGCTGGGCATCGGCGCGCAGGGACTCGGTGGCCTCACCACGGTGCTCGACATAAAGATCTTCGACTATCCCACGCATGCGGCGAACCTGCCGGTGGCGATGATTCCCAACTGCGCGGCCACCCGCCACGCGCACTTCACCCTCGATGGCTCAGGCCCGGTGGCGCTCGAGCCGCCCTCGCTCGAAGACTGGCCGAAGCTAACCTATGACGTCTCGACGGCGCGCCGCGTGAACCTGGATACGGTGACACGTGAGGAAGTGGCGAGCTGGAAGCCGGGCGAGGTCATCCTGCTGAACGGCAAACTGCTGACCGGCCGCGATGCCGCGCACAAGCGCATGACCGACATGCTTAACCGCGGCGAAAAACTGCCGGTGGATTTCACCAACCGCTTCATCTACTACGTCGGCCCGGTGGACCCGGTGCGCGAAGAAGTGGTCGGCCCGGCAGGTCCAACGACCGCGACGCGCATGGATAAATTCACCCGCCAGATGCTCGAACAGACTGGACTGCTGGGCATGGTGGGGAAGGCGGAGCGCGGACCAGCGGCCATTGATGCTATCCGCGACAACCAGGCCGTATACCTGATGGCGGTGGGCGGCGCTGCGTATCTTGTCTCGAAGGCCATCAAGGGCTCACGTGTGCTGGCGTTTGAGGACCTGGGCATGGAAGCCATCTACGAGTTCGAGGTGCAGGATATGCCGGTGACCATCGCCGTGGACTCCAAGGGCACCTCCGTGCATCAAACAGGACCGAAGGAGTGGCAGGCGAAGATCCAGTCGAAGCTCGCGGGGATTCCGATCCTCGCTTAAGTCTTCGCCGGATTCATGCGGCGCACTCCGTGTAAGTTTGAGCAGCAAGGAGTGCGCTTCATGTCTACATCACTGCCTCGGTCGTTTCGCGAAGAAAAAGATTCTCTCGGCTTCGTGCAGGTACCTGCCACGGCCTATTACGGAGCTCAGACAGCCCGCGCCGTCGAGAACTACCCCATCTCCGGCCTGCGCGCCCATCCGCAGCTCATCCGAGCCATCGGCATGGTGAAGCGCGCTGCCGCGGAAGCCAATCTTGAACTGGGTCTCATCGATGAGACCCGCGCACGCGTCATCATTGAAGCAGCCAACGAGGTCATCGATGAACGCTGGAACGATGAGTTCGTCGTGGATGTTTTCCAGGCAGGCGCCGGTGTCAGCTTCCATATGAATGCGAACGAGGTCATCGCCAATCGCGCGAATGAGATCCTTGGCGCGCCGCTCGGCAGCTATCAGCATGTTCATCCCAACGACCACGTGAACTACGGGCAATCGACCAATGACGTCTTCCCCACCGCGATGCGCCTGGCTACGCTGCTCAATCTCGAGACGCTTTTCCCGGTGCTCGATGCGCTGGCTGCGACCTTCCGCGCGAAGGCCGGTGAGTTCGACGGGGTGATGAAATCCGGCCGCACGCACATGCAGGACGCGGTGCCGATCCGGCTGGGGCAGGAGTTCGCGGCATACGGTCTCGCGATAACGAAGGCTCTCGGAAACATTGCACACGCGGCGGATTCTCTGCGTGAGCTCGGATTGGGCGGCTCGGCTGTCGGCACCGGGATCAATACTCACCCGAATTATCGTGCTCTTGCAGTCGATCGCCTTGCCTGCATCTCCGGCCAGCAGCTTACTCCTGCGGAAGACATGCGATGGGCGATGCAGTCGCATGCATGCATGGCAGAGGTGAGCGGCGCGCTGCGCGGGCTGGCGCTCGAGGTGATTCGCATTTCGAATGACCTGCGCCTGCTCTCATCCGGACCGAATACCGGCTTTGCGGAGATTCATCTGCCCAGCCTGCAACCCGGTTCGTCGATCATGCCGGGCAAGATCAACCCGGTGATTCCGGAGCTTGCGGCCATGGTCAGCTTCCAGGTTCTCGGCAATGACACCGCCGTGGCTTATGCGGTGCAGGCAGGGCAACTCGAACTGAATGTGATGATGCCGACGATGGCCTACAACGTCCTCCAGAGCATCACCATCCTTGCGCATATGCTGCACCAGTTCGATGTGCACTGCGTCGCCGGTATCACGGCAAACGCAGGCCGCTGCCAGCAATATGCGGAGAGCACGGTTTCGCTTGCGACTGCGCTGAATCCTTATATCGGATATGCGAAGGCCGCTGAGATTGTGAAGGAGTCGGTCGCTACAGGCGAGTCCATCATCGCGATTGCCCGCAAGCAGCAGCTGCTCAGCGAAGAGGAAATCGGCGAGATTCTCGATCCGAAGCGCATGACTGAACCGCAGATGCCGCTCGAAGCGGCAAAGCATCGCGATAAGTCTGTGGGCTAATGCGCAGCAATCAGTGTCGCGCCACCGCCTGCGTTCGCTGCATAGACGCGGTGGCTCGCAGACTCGACTGCCAGCGCATAGGGGTGCTCGCCTGCCGCACGCGTCGCAAGCACATGATGCGTTACAGCGTCGATGACGCTGACGGTATTATCGCCTTCATTCGCAACATACACGCGCCCGGCCAGCTCATCCACGGCAACGGCCTCCGGCTTTGCGCCTACGCGCACAGTAGCTGTAGCCTGGCCATGCTTGATGGCTGTCACCGTGCCATCGACGTAATTTGTAACCCATACGGTACCTTGTTTTGTATCGGCTGCTACGGCGCAGGGCCATGCGCCTGTTCTTACTTCGTGCGCGGTACCGGTTTCCTCATCCATCAGCCCCACACTGTCATCCTGCGGATGCGGGACATAGAGGATGCCGTCGGACATTGCCATCCCCCACTGGTGCTTCTTGCCTGTCGGCAATTTCGTAATAGTACCGGTGACAGAATCGAGCACGGTAAGCGTATCGCTCTCGTATCCCTCCAGATAGACCCGATGCGCGGCAGCATCCACCAGCAGCACATCCGCCGATCCTGTCTTCACATTTCTCGCGGTATTGCCCGCACCGTCGATCACCGTCAGCATGGCACTGAAAGTATTTGAGACATAGACCTTGTCCTCCGCTTCGTCGACAGCGATGCCATACGGCCTGGCCGCGGTCGGCACCTTTGCGATCACATCTCCCTGCGCGTTCAGCACCCAGACCGCGCGCGGCCCATCACACGCCACGTAGACCCGGCCCGTCTGTCCGTTCACCGCAACAGCAACAGGCCCGGCACCCACCGGAATATGCTGCATGGCTCCCGAAGGGCTTATGACCTCCAGGATGTTGTGCGATTCGTCCACGGCATAAACCGTGTGAGTCCGCTGATTCACCGTGATCGCGGAATGATTCAGCAGCCCTACCTGCGCCTCCTGCCCAGAAGCTGCAACGGTCGCAGTCACCAGCAGAAGGAGCGGCCAGATCGATCTCTGCACGCCTATTTTCTCCCGCTCCATCCTACCCTGTAGACAATCGCTTGCCCAGGCATAGAATGGGACCACCCGACATCATGCGCCCCCTTCGTCTGCTCGCACTCGCCACTGTCTTCGCCTGCCTGCTCGCGCCTTTGCCCCTCTGCGCCCAACAGCCGGCTGCAAACTTCCGCGTGTTCGCCATTGCCGAGCCCGGCGGCATCCATAAGCCTTTTGTCGACGCCGCGAAGGTCTGGCTCACGCAGGAGGCGCAGCAGGATCACTTCACCGTCGACTACATCGAGGACACAAAGCCGATCGATGCTGCCTTCCTCGCGCGCTATCGCGTCTTCATCGAACTGAACTATCCGCCCTATCACTGGACACCGACCGCTGCCGCGGCCTTCACCTCGGCCATCGAGAACGGCTCTATCGGCTGGATCGGCTTTCATCATGCCGGCCTGCTCGGCGAGTTCGACGGCTTTCCGATGTGGCAGTGGTTCTCGAACTTCATGGGTGGCATCCGCTGGACAAACTACATTGCCACTTTCGCGTCGGCTAATGTCCACATCGAAGATGCGCAGCATCCGGTGATGCGCGGGGTGCCTGCGGTCTTTCCTGTGAGGGATGAGGAGTGGTACACGTGGGACAAGTCACCGAGACCCAATGTGCATGTTCTCGCCACAGTGGATGAGAGCAGCTACACGCCGGACAGCAAGATCAAGATGGGCGGCGATCACCCCGTCGTGTGGACCAATGAACATGTGAAGGCACGCAATGTGTACATCTTCATGGGTCATCATCCCGATCTCTTCGAGAACACGGCCTTCACGACACTCTTCCACAATTCGATTCTCTGGACTTCCGGACAATGAAGCGGCTGCTGCTGTCTCTCTTCACCGCTCTCATACTGGCGATCCCCGTGTCCGCGCAGCAGCAGCCGGCCTTCCGCGTCCTCGCCTTCTACTCCACCACAGTCGAACCGGACCATGTCGACTTTGCCCGCGATGCCCTCCGTTTTTACACCGCGCTCGCAGCGCGCGAGCACTTCTCCTTTACCGAAACCACCCGCTGGGAAGACTGCAACGCGGACAACCTCGCCCAGTATCGCGTGGTGCTCTGGCTGAACGACCAGCCTGCCACCATAGCCCAGCGCACCGCCTTCGAGCAATACATGGAACACGGCGGCGGATGGCTCGGATTCCATGCAGCCGGTTACAACGACGACAGCACCCATTGGCCATGGTTCGTGAAGTTCCTTGGCGGAGCGGTCTTCTACGGCAACAGCTGGCCTCCACTGCCGGCAACGCTCACCGTCGATGATGCTTCGCAGCCGGTGACGCGCGGTCTGCCTGCGAGCTTCGTTTCACCCGCCAACGAGTGGTACATCTGGAAGCCGTCGCCCCGGCTGGACAAGGACGTGCGCGTACTGCTCACACTTTCCCCGGAGAACTATCCGCTCGGCCTCAAGGACGTTCTCCTGGGCGGCGATCTGCCGGTGGTCTGGACCAACACCCGCTACCGCATGCTGTACATGAATATGGGGCACGGCGACCGCATCTTTACCAGCCCTGCCCAGAATCAGCTTTTTGCGCATGCCCTGCTCGGACTCGCCCGGCAAAAGCGATCATTTTGAGCGAACAGAAAGGGCCGCGTCCGAAGACGCGGCCCTTTCTGTTTGGTATTAAGAGTTACTGCCGTCCGAAGCGATAGACAATCCCCGAGGTGAATCCGAGGTTGTTCTGTGTTTCGCTGCCGTAGCGGGTCATCAGGTAGTTCGGCGTCAGGCGGATCGCCAGACCGGGCCCGAGGTTGTAGTCGACGCTGGCGCCTGCCGTCACGTTGACTGAGTTCCCGTTGGAATAAAGCCCGATGTAGCTTGCGGGCAGACCACCGGTGCCGGTGTCAAAGTTGCCGTGGCCCACACCCGCCAGCACGTGCCCGCTCCAACCCCAGTGCTGCCCCTCGAAGAAGCGCACCGTCGGACCGGCCATGAAGGTGTACTGGCTGATGCTCGGTGAAAAGATCTGATACTGGTTGATATAGGTCCAGGTGGTGCCGTAGTAGCCGCGGAAGTCCGCGGTTACACCGATCTTGCCCTTCAGATAATCGGTGACGCCGACGTTCCAGCCGCCCTCATTGATGTGCTGCAGGGTCGAGCCCGGACGGAAGCGGAGATAGCCGCCACCGAAGTAGGTCTCGTACTTGTGCGTGTACGTGTCCTGAATAATCTGCTGAACGCGCAGCTTACGCCGGGCCTTCACACGCAGCTGTGCCTGACGCAGCACCTCGGCGCGCTCCTGCGTTCCCTCGGTCGCCGGGATCTCCGTGGATGGTGCTGTCTGTGTCTGCGTTTGAGCCGGCTGCTGCTCTGTCTGCTGGTCCGGCTGCTGCTGGGTGGTCGTCTGCGCGCATACCAAAGCCGGCGCCAACCAAAGTGCCAGCGCCAAAACTTTGCGCTTTCTCAAGTGCATGAACCTGCTTGCCTCCACTGCCCTGCTGACTTGGGGGTCAAAATTCCGAAAGTTTAACCTCATCTAGGTTAAATCACTCCCGACCCCTGCGCCTCCCGCCGGCTGAACATTAGACTGTTTCTTCCGCCGAAGGTCTGGACCGCATCGAAGAGAATCGAGGTTCTCATACGCATGAAAGCATTCCTCATCGGGCTTTTTCTGGGGATTCTGGCCATTCCCGTGGTTATTTTCTGCTATTTCCACCTCGGACATCCGCCGGTCGCCGTCGCCGACTCGCCTTTTCCGATGGAAAAACAGATCGTCCGCGCCCCCCTGCAGGCTCGTATCCACGCGGAAATGCCAAAATCCGCCCCCATTGAGGCCTCCGGCACCAATCTCGAGGCCGGCGCCCACATTTACCGCCAGCAATGCGCCGCCTGCCACGGCCTCTATGGCCGCCCGTCCAGCTTTGCAGCCCATATGTATCCCCATGCGCCGCAACTCTGGGCCCCGCACGGCAACGGCACGGTAGGCGTCAGCGACGATCCCCCGGGCGAGACCTACTGGAAGGTGGCCAACGGTATCCGCCTGACGGGCATGCCCGCGTTCGACAAGGTGCTGAATCCGACCCAGATGTGGCAGGTTTCACTCCTGCTCGCCAACGCCGATAAACCGCTGCCTTCCAGCGCTCTCGACCTGCTGAAGCAGCCTCTTGACCTGGACACGGTGAACCTGGCGCCACCAACGGCCAATGTTCCGCCGCAGAAGATCACCGACCTGAACGCGATGCCTTCTCCGCTGCCGCCTGACCAACAATAAGCCGGAATAAGGCTGCAGAATGCGAAAAGGCGCCCGGAAGGGCGCCTTTTGCTTTGCTGACTCACTGCCAGGTTACGCGTAGCTTTCCTTGAGCAGCGCCGGGCGATGCTCCGCCAGATGCAGGATCAGTTCTCCGAAGAGACCGTTGGCCCAGGAGAACCACGGCCGCGTGAACTTCGCCGCGTCATCCTTGTAGAAGGTTTCGTGGATGAAGTTGGTACCGGCCGTCGTGTTGCGGATGGTGCGCAGGCACTCGCGCTGCTCCGCCTCATCAGTGGAAGTCAGCGCGCGCATGATGATCGACATGGGCCAGATAGAGTTCAACCCTTCATGCGGTCCACCGATGCCTTCCCCGGCCGTGCCCTTGAAGAAGTACGGATTATCCTTGCTGAGCACAAAGCGGCGCGAGGCCTGATAAAGCGGATCGCGCACGTCGATGCAACCGAGATAAGCGAGCGAGAGGATACCCGGCGCATTCGCGTCGTCCATCAGCGCGCGGCCGCCGTAGCCGTCGACCTCGTAGGCCAGCATCTCGCCATACTTCGGATGCTGCACGCGGCCATACTGCCTGACCGCTTCGCGAACCTCATCGGCGAGCGACTTCGCCTTCTGCGCGAGCGCAGCATCGTGATAAATAGCGGTCGCCATCTCTGCCAGGTGCTCGAGGCTGGTAATGGCGAAGAGATTTGCCGGCACAAAGAGCGGATAGATGCAGGCATCGTCCGAGGGACGGAACATGGAGAAGATCATGCCCACGGACACGGCAGGATTGCCGTAGCCGCTCAGCATCAGGGTATCCGTGGGAATGGGCGAGGAGCGCTGGAAGTGATACGGTCCGGGTCCATCCTTGCGCTGCTGCACGCGGAAGGTTTCGACGATCAGCTCGGCCGACTGCTTCCACTGAACGTCAAAAGGCGCGGTGCTGCCGGTCGCTTTCCAGTAGCCGTGCGCGAGACGCAGCGTATAGCAGAGCGAGTCGATCTCCCACTTGCGCTCGCCGACTCCGGGCTTCAGATCGGTGTCGTCATGCACGCTCCAGGAAAGCGGCTTATCTTCGACCGACGGCATGAACGCATTCGCGTAAGGATCGATGAGAATGCAGCGCGACTGGCGACGGATCGCGCCTTCAATCATCGCCGCGAGCTTCGGGTCTTCCTTGCAGTAAGGCAGATACGGCCAGAGTTGCGCCGAGGAATCGCGCAGCCACATAGCGTTGATGTCGCCGGTGATCACGAAGGTATCGGGCTTGTCTTCAAAGGTGCCGGGAAAGACCGTGGTGTCGAGCGTGTTGGGGAAGCAGTTCTCGAACATCGTCGCCAGCGTGGGATCGGCAATCTTCGCCTTCGTCTCGCGGATGACGCGCTCGATGGCCTCGCTCTGGAAGCGGCGCTTACCAGGCGCAGGACGCTCACGCAGATCCGGCGGAGGCGTATCCGCCTGGGCCGCGGTCATGGCCGACTGCGCATTGCCTTCTCCCATTGCAGCGCGGCCGGCAAGCCCGGCCACACCTGCGGCCAGGCCGCCGCGCAGCATCGCGCGACGGCTCAGGCCAGTGTTCAGAATGGTTAACTTATTCATTGTTTCGCCTACACCTCCAGCGACGGAGGCGCCGCGGCTTCCGAGACGCCGAGCTGCAGGTTCGGCTCCGCGCTCATGGTAAAGACGATCTTCGCACCCCGGGCAATCGTTTCGTGCTCGATCCACAGGCGGTCATGCGGCTTGCCGTCAACGGTCACCGACTGGATGTACTGATCGGTCGGCGACTTCCGCTTCGTCTCGATCTCGAGTTTCTTTCCACCCGCGAGCGTAATCGTCGCCTTGTCGAAGATCGGCGAGCCGAAGACATACGAACCGCTGGCTGGATCGACCGCATAGAGGCCCATGGCCGACATCACGTACCAAGCCGACATCTGGCCGCAGTCCTCGTTGCCTGCGAGGCCATCCGGCTTGTTGTCATACATAGTGTCGAGCAGCATGCGGATGCGGGCCTGCGTCTTGTGCGGCTGGCCGGCCCACAGGTAGAGGTAGGCCATGTGATGGCAGGGCTCGTTGCCGTGCGCGTACATGCCGACGAGACCGGCAATGTCCGGCGGAGCATCGGCGGGCAGCGTCGAATCCTGGTTGAAGAGCTCATCGAGCTTGGTGACGAAGGCCTCGCGGCCGCCGAAGACCTCGATGTAGTGCATCACATCGTGCTGCACGCTGAAGGTCGTCTCCCAGGAGTTCGATTCCGTGTAGTCGCGCCACTTCTGCATGTGGCCCATCTCCTTGGGATCATAGGGCGTGGCCCACTGACCGTCCTTGAGCTTGGCGCGGATGAACTTCGTCTTCGGGTCGAAGAGGTGCTGGTAGTTGCGCGAGCGCTTCTTCATGATGGCCGCGTCATCGGTTTTGCCCAGCTTTTCAGCCACCTTCGAGCAGGCCCAGTCGCCGTAGTCGTACTCGAGCGTCTTGCTCACCGACTCACTTTCGAGATCGGCCGGGATGTAGCCCATCTCGCGGTAGAAGCCGAGTCCCTCGTAGTCGTCATCCATGTTGCGCTTGCGCATCACCTTGTAGGCGCGCTCCCAATCGATGCCGGGAAAGTTCTTCACGCAGGCCTCGGCCATCACCGATGCGGAGTGGTAGCCGGTCATGGTGCCCGTCTCGCGGCCCTGCAGCGGCCATACCGGCATGCCCGCGGGGCTCTGCTCGGCCATGGCGATGAGACTGTTGACCATGGTGGGCACGCGCTCCTGCTGGAAAAGCGTGAAACAGGGGTGCAGCGCGCGATAGGTATCCCACAGCGAGTAGGTGCTGTAGTTGTGCTGACCGGGCTCAAGCTGGTGCACCTCGAGATCCATGCCGCGATAGCTGCCGTCCACGTCATCCATCACCGTGGGGGCAACCATCATGTGGTAGAGCGAGGTGTAGAAGATCTGCTTCTGCTTTTCCGTGCCGCCATCAATGCGGATGCGGCCCAGCTCCTTTTCCCAGGTGGAAGCAGCGGCCTTGCGCACGCCGTCGAAATCCCAGCCCGGCTGCTCCTTTTCGAGATTCTTGAGCGCGTTTTCGGCGCTGACTGCCGAGATGCCGGTCTTCACGTAGATGACTTCGCCTGCGGCCGTTGCATGGTGGAGGACAGTCTTGAGCGCGGTGCCCTTCGCTTCCGTCGTTCCGGCAGGCAAGGTGGTTCCGTCGGCAATGATCTCGATCTTTTCCGGAGCCTTCGAGAATTGCATGGCGAAGTAGATCTTGCGTCCGTTGCCCCAGGAGTGAACGGTGCGTCCACCGAGCACAGTATCGTTACCACGCACGGAGAGAAACGCATCGGAAACGGGGTTCTTCGGATCTTCGTAGGCATGCGTCCAATCGAGAATGAAGTGGCTCTTCTCGCTCGCCGGGAAGGTGTACTTATGCGCGCCGGTACGCTCGGTCGCGCTCAGCTCGGCGAGCACGCCATAGTCCTTCAGCTTCACCGAGTAGTAGCCCGGCTTCATCACTTCGTCTTCATGCGAAAAGCGCGAGCGATAGCCGCTCTCCGGGTTCTCGCGCGAACCCGCCTCGAGCTTTACATCGCCTACGCACGGCATCAGCAGCACGTCAAGCAGGTCGCCGCAGCCGGTGCCGCTCAGGTGCGTATGGCTGAAGCCCATGATCGAGCTGTCGGAGATGTGGTAGCCCGAGCACCAGTCCCAGCCCGAGTTGAAGGTGTCCGGGCTCAGCTGCACCGCGCCGAAGGGCACCGTCGCACCGGGATAGGTATGCCCGTGGCCGCCCGTACCAATGGCCAGATTCACATACTGCGCGGGATCTTCATGCGCGCCGCCCAGTCCGCCTTTGAATAATGGCTTGGCGATGAGATCGGAACAGGCAGTCAGGGACATCAATTCAAGGAAGGTGCGTCTGGAAAGCATGCTGCAGGAAACCTTTCTGCTGAAAGTTGCGGTTCGGGTACACGGAAGCACCCACAGAGCAGCACCACGGAAGACCAGCCCGCACCGGCAGAGCGACGTACATCCGGCCCGCGCAATCTGTAACCGATGCAGTGGCAAATGAGACCTGCAACCGTAAAAACGTCCGATGGAATCGTTACCGCCGGAACGCCGTACTCAGCCCTCGTCTGTCCGCCACTTCGCGTGCGCTGCCCCGAAAGAGCTCTCCGGAGGCATTTGCCAAGATTCTTTCACAGCCCGGCCCGGAGAGGAAAACCCGGCAGCGCTAGCGCACCAGGATTACATCCAGAAATCGCGGTCCATGCACGCCCTTGATGCGCGTCATCTCGATATCCGCAGTGGCGGATGGCCCGGAAATAAAGGTTGTGGGGAGTGCCGAGGCCGCATCCAGCCGCGCAAAACACTCCGGCACAGTCGTGACGACCTGATCGGCAAAGACGACGCATAGGTGATAGTCCGGAACCAGCGAGAGCGCCCGCTTGCCCTGCGCCGCGGCATTCTGCAAAACGAGACTGCCGGTCAGCGCGATGGCCACCGTGCAGCCGCTCACCAGGCCATCCACCTTGTCGAGCTCGAGCGCAGTCCTATCTTCACCAGGCACGAATTCGAAGCCACTGGGCAGCCAGTCCGCAGGAGTCGCATCCGGCACGGCCAGCCGCTGCTTGTTGCGGCTGCGCAACACTTCATCGATCTTCGCCCGCAGCCCCTCGCGCGTGGTCTCGTAGACGCCTGCATCGTACTCATGCAGCCGCTCGGCCAGCAGCGCAAGCCGTCCGGCCCCGTCGAGTGGAGAGCTTTGAGCGTAGGCACGCGGCAGCGCCGCATAGTCCCGCTCACGCTGCTCGTCGCTGCTCATTCCGTTGGCGTCTGCGATAGCCGCACGCACTTTCCCGAGAATCGCCTCCCGCGCTGTGCTCATGCCTGGGCTCCCTTCTCGCGCTTCTCCCACCATTGGCGGAAGCTCTCCTTCGGCATCGCGGCCATGTCACGGGACTGTGTCCAGCCGCTCATCATCATGGGCAAATGATGAATGAAGCCGTCACCGCCGACGAAGGGCTTTTGCCCCATGCGGCCCAGTTGCTGCGCCAGTTCCAGGCGATCGCCACTCATGAAAATTTTCGCAGCGGCCTGCATGCCCAGATTCCACGGACCCAGTTTGCCCTTGAGCGTCTTCTGCTCTTCGCGCACGACTTCGCCGCGCAGGTGAATGAGCACTTCGGGGATATTGATCTTGACCGGGCAGACCTCATAACACGCGCCGCACAATGAAGACGCATACGGCAGCGTGGAGCCGCGCTGAAGCTGATAGAGCTGTGGCGTTAGGATGGCGCCGATAGGGCCCGCATAGACCGAGCTGTATGCGTGGCCACCCGTCTGCCGGTAGACCGGGCAGGCGTTCTGGCAGGCCGCGCAGCGGATGCACTTGAGCGTCTGCTGCGCCTCGGCATCCTTCAGGATTTCCGAGCGGCCGTTGTCGAGCAGGATCACGTGAAACTCGCGCGGCCCGTCGCCATCATGCACGCCCGTCCACACCGAATTGTACGGATTCATGCGTTCGCCGGTCGCTGAGCGAGGCAGCGTCTGCAGGAAGACTTCCATATCGCGGAAGCGCGGAAGCACCTTCTCAATACCGGCGATGGTGATCAGCGTATCGGGCAGCGTCAGGCACATGCGACCGTTGCCCTCGGACTCAACGATGCAGACGCCGCCGGTTTCGGCGATAAGAAAGTTTGCGCCGCTGATGGCCACGGGCACACTCAGGAAACGCTCGCGCAGATGCTGGCGCGCGGCCTCGGTCAGGTCTTCGGGACGATCGCCGAGATCTTTGAGCCCCATCTCGCGGGAGAAGATTTCGCGCACCTGGTGGCGGTTCTTATGCAGAGCGGGAACGACGATGTGCGAGGGCTTGTCCTTGCCCAGCTGAATAATGAGCTCGGCGAGATCGGTCTCCTTCGCCTCGATACCATGAGAGGCGAGCGTGCGATTGAGCCCGATCTCCTCGGTGGTCATCGACTTGATCTTGAGGACTTCCTTCGCGCCCTTCGGCTCCAATAATCCGAGCACAATGGCATTTGCTTCCGCGGCATCGCGTGCCCAGTGCACATGGCCGCCCGCAGCGGTGCAGGCCTGCTCGAACTGCACCAGGTACGTATCGAGATTGCGCAGCACATGGGCGCGGATGGCGCTGCCCGACTCACGCAGCGCCTGCCAGTCTTCCAGCTCGCCGGTCACGCGACCGCGCTTGGTGGTGATGACGTCGGTCGCGTGGCGCACATTACGGCGAAGCTGCTCGTCCTTCAGCGAATCCTTCGCAGCCTCGGGAAAAGCGACATCCGGCCAGGCATGGCCAACGCCCGCGCTCACTGCACACCGCCGGTTGAGGCCAGAATCTCCGCGATGTGCATCGCTTTCACGCCCGCATTCTGCCGGTGCAAACCGCCACTGATATGCATCAGGCAGGAGTTATCGACGGCCGTACAGATTTCGGCGTGCGTCTCCTCGATCGACGCCATCTTTTCGCCCAGCATCTCGGTCGAGACGTCGGCATTCTTGATGGCGAAGGTTCCCCCGAAGCCGCAGCAGCGGTCTACATTCTTGAGCTCGATCAGCTCCAGACCGCGCACGTTGCGCAGCAGGCGCAACGGCACATCGCCCAGCTCCAGCCCGCGCAGCGAGTGGCAGCTTGCGTGGTAGGTCACGCGATGCGGAAATTCCGCGCCCACATCCTCCACACCCAGCTTCTTCACCAGAAATTCCGAGAACTCCCAGACGCGCGGCAGCAGCGCTTCGACCTCGCGGACAAAGGCCGCATCGCCGCTCGCCTCGGCGGCCTTCGGATAATGATCGCGGATCATGGCTACGCACGACGAGGACGGAATCACTACCGCCTCGGCATCACGGAATACGTTGACGAAATGCCGGATAATCGGCACCGCTTCCTTCAGATAGCCGGTGTTCCAGTGCATCTGGCCGCAGCAGGTCTGCTCATGCGGAAAAGAGATGTCGTGCCCCAGACGCTCCAGCACGCGGACGACGGCCTTGCCGGTCTCCGGAAACATCGTGTCGTTATAACAGGTGATGAAGAGCGACAGGCGCACGGTGGAGGAACCCTCACTGGCAGGGAGATTACGGCAGCAAGCCGCTCAAACCAGCATAGTGCAAATTCATGGAACAGGTTCCCCCTGGAATTGCCATGACTGCGACGAGCCTCATAAAAGCCGAAGAAGAAAAGGCGCGCCTCGATGCTGCCGGCGCGCCGTCCCTCCGATGGTTCTACTGTCGCTTACTTTTTTGCAGCCAGCCCGCTGTCCGTGCAGCCCGCCGGCTGCAGCACCGGATTGCACCGCGCCACGGCGTTACCGGGCAGCTCCACCTCATAACCCGAAGCATGCTTCTCCGCCGCGGGATAATCCGTACTGATAATCTGCGCGCCGGTCTTGAGCACCACATCACGGCGCGAGGTGTCATTCTTCGGCGCCTCGCGGCCAGGCTCATCGGAGCGCGTGCGGACCAGGTATCCCTGCTTCACCAGCGCATCGATCTCCTCCGGCGTGCCGTCATTCTCTTCGGTAAAAGCTGCATCGGGCGCTCCAGGCACTGCATTCGTAAAGAGGATGCGGCCCTGCAGCGCCGGATGGCCTTCGGTATACATGGATTCGTAGCGGCGCTGATCCAGCAGGAAGATGACTTTGCCCCGCGCCTGCTTAAGGGTTGGCCAGTTGCCTGCCCGGATGGCCTCGTTCAGCGTGGCATACTTGCCGCGCACATCGTCCGGCGTGATGATCTCGCTCTCCGGAAATACCGAACGAATCTCCTTATCGAGGTCGTCGAAGATTGCAGGGGTCCATTCCTCAGGCGTAACCGTCGGGAAGGGCACGTCCTTCAGCTTGCCGTATTTGTTTTCGATGAGCAGGAAGACAGGCAGATGATGCGGATGGGCCTTTGACCACTTGCGCACTTCAGCCAGACACGCGGTGAAGGGCTCACAGCGGCTGCGGTAATCAATATCCTGCACATGCAGGACTTTGAAGCCGGGCTTGTCCATTACACCATCGGCGTTGTACGGCGGATCGGCCGGCAGGCCGGCCTCGGCAATGGCCTTTTCACCATAGGGATGTGCGAAGAGGCCGCCCTTGGTATCAGGGAAGATATCGATTTCCAGCTGGCGCACGCCGCCATCGAGCTGCGCGGTCAGCGTCGGATGGCTGTAGTTCAGCCCCTCGTAGACCTTCGGAGCTTTTTCCTGCCAGTATTTTGCCGCGCTCGGGGCAAAGCCCGCGTGATAGCTGTTATGCGTGCCGATCACCTGGATCTGGTTCATGCGCACACTGTCATCGTTCTGCGCCGCTGCCACGCCGGTCGCCGCCAGCGCACACCACACGATCGCGCTCGTCCCTCGCGCCATTCCTGTCTTCAACACGGAAACATCCTTTCGCTGCTGTTCAAAAAAATCTGGCTCCGCACAAGAGATCTTATGCGGAGCCAAAGTGAGGTTGTGTGAATTAGAAGGTGATCTTGCCGGCAACCTGCAGCTGACGCGCCGGGAAGGCCGAGCTGATCTGGCCGAAGGTGCTGTCGCTGCGGTTGTAGTCCGGAGCCTGGTAGTTGACGTGATTCAGCGCGTTGAAGGCCTCACCACGGATGTCGAACTTCGTGGTGTCGTTCCACAGACGGAAGCTCTTGTGGAGGCCGAGGTTGAGCTGGTTGAATTCCTGGTCGCGGATCGAGTTACGACCCGAGTTGCCCAGCGGCGACTGCTGCGAGGTCGGGACAGCAACCGCGCTCGAGTTCAGGTAGCCGTTGAGCGAGGTGGACGTCTTGACCCAGGCGCTCTTTTTGTTCTTCGGATTGCCGGTCACATACGGGTGATAGACAAGGATGTCGCTGATGTCCTGGCTCGCGCTATCCGAGTAGGTCAGGTTAACCGGCGCACCGCTGGTGGCCATGTTGGTGGCCGTGATCTGCCAGTCGCCGAGCGCCATCTGGACCCAACGATTGGCACCGCCGCCCCACTGGCGATTCTTACCGTAAGGCAGGTCATAGACCAGGGTAAGGGTATCGTTGATGGGCTGGTTGTAGGCCGATTGACCCACGTTGTACTGGGGGTTGCCGAGCACGATACGCGAGTTGTCGCCATTCGGCGTGTCGAGGTGACCGGAGGCGTTGTCGATCGCATGGCCCCAGGTGAAGGCGTTCAGCAGGTAGAGACCGTACGAGGTGCGGTGTTCCCACTTGGCCTGCAGCGAGTTATAGCGCAGGAAGCCTTCGGGCAGAGAGACTTCGATGCCGGTGAAGGTAGAGATGGGGCGACGTGACTGCAGGTTCAGAGTTCCGCCCGGAGCGTTGATCGCCGCCTGATTCCAGTCAGCCAGCACCCAAAGGTGGACACCGTGCGAACCGACATAGCTCAGGGTAAAGGTGTCGTTCTTGCCGACCTGCTGCTGCACGTCAGCATGCCAGCTCTGCACGTAACCGGTGGAGATGTTCTTGGGGATGAAGCGGGTTTCTGCCAGCAGCGTGCTGAAATTCGAGGAGCTCACGAAGTCCGTCGGATAACCCTGCGCCACCGTACGGAAGCAGCCGCTGTAGTTCTCGCCAGAGCACAGTGCTTCCTTGGTGCCGGAATAGGCGTAGGGAGCAACCTGCGTGATGGAAGAGTTGACGATGTACGGACCGTTGTAGGCCAGCAGGTTTTCGCCGCCTTCACGGTTGAACTGATCGAAGCTGAGGCCGTAAGCCGCGCGGATCACAGTCGTCGGCGCCACCTGGTAGGCGAAACCGAAGTTCGGCGCGAAGTCCAGCTTGGGCATGTTGACCAGGGCACGGTCATAGAGCGAACCGCTCTTGGCCTGCACCAGGGTGTTGTTCGTCGGATCGAAGTTCGCCAGGTGGTTGCCGCTTACGTAAGCCGGCGTAGCCAGCTCATAGCGGAGACCCGCATTGATGGTGAGCTTGGGCGTGAACTTGAAGTCGTCCTGCGCATAGAAGAAGTGCATGCGCTGGTGCTGGTTGATGACGACGTGGTTGTTCAGCTGATAGGTGGCACGGGCGCCGGTCAGGAAGTCGGTGAGGTAGGCAGCCTGCGCGTCCGCGGAGGAGCTGGTGCCGCCGCCGTTCTGACTGAAAGCGCCGTTGAAGTCTTCATAGCCGTAGACCGGGTTAAAGTCGTCGATCTCAGTGTTGAGCGAGAGGAACTCCCAGCCGAACTTCATCGAGTGGCGACCCTTGAGCCAGGTGTAGTTGATCTTGGGGTCGATGACGAAGGGGTTCTGGAACTGCGGGTTCGAGGTCTGCGCGCCCCACGCGGTAAAGCCCTGCACGGCCTCCGAGCTCAGCTTACGAATAACCGAGGTATCGGTCGGGAGACCCGGGATGCCAGCCTCAGTATTCAAGCTCTCTTCGCCGGCCAGATACGGGGTCTTGCCGCCCTGGGTCCAAGTGAAGCCGATACGGGCATCGACAATCTGGTTCTGCGTGAAGGAGTGCGTGACACCAGCCGCGATCTGCTGGTTATACGCATGGATCGTGCCGTTGCCGCCACCGCCCGCATCGCCGGGGATCGACGAGGCATCGACGATATCTCCCTTGTGCTTCGAGTAGCGGCCGAAGATGTTGGTCTTCGGGCTCATGTAGTAGTCAAGACGGCCATCACCCTTGTTGTCGGTGAGGGTCGCAACCGGGGTTCCGACGTAGTTGGTGGTCGCGTAGTTCAGCGTGGTGTTGGCATTGGGCTGGGGCAGCGCGGCGAAGACCAGCTTGGCCAGCGGCGTCCAGTCCGAAGTCGGAACCACACCATCCGTGTAGACGGTGCCGGTAACCGGGTTGCGCAGCGGGATCGCGTTGCCCGAGCTGTCCTTGAAGATGCCCTGGAGCTGAGCCGTGGTCGGAATGGTTGCCGTGGCATAGGAGCCCTGCGACTGGCGGTTGCCTTCATAGTCGGCGAAGAAGAAGAGCTTGTCCTTGAGGATGGGACCGCCGACCGCACCGCCGAACTGGTTGCGAATCAGCGTGGGCTTCGACTTGGCCACGAAGGGGCCTTCCGCGTTCATGTCGGTGTTACGGTTGTACTCCCACACGCTGCCGTGCAGAGCGTTGGTGCCGCTCTTGATCGACACGTTGATGACAGCGCCCGAGGCGCGGCCGAACTCGGCCGAATAGTTGTTCGTCTGCACCTGGAACTGGTCGATGGCGTCCGGCGAGGGCGGAATAGCCTGGTTCGAGAAGCCCTGGTTCGACGTGCCATAGGCGTTGTTATCCAGACCGTCGAGCAGGAAGTTATTAAACTCCGAACGCTGACCGTTCACGTTGAACGAAGCATCGCGGCTGGTCACCGTCTGGTTTTCCAGGATATTGGTGTGAACGCCTGGAACCAGCGTGGCCAGGTCACCATAGGCGCGGCCGTTCAGCGGCAGATTCTCGACTTCGGAGTGATTGATGATGGTCGAGGAGTCGCTGGTTTCGGTCTGGAGCTGCAACGCTGCACCCGTGACCGTGACTGTTTCCGTATGGCTGCCCGGCTGCAGCTTGACGTCCACGCGCTGACGCGAGTTGACGGTGACCGAGAAGGGCGAGGTCAGCGATTCGGCAAAGCCGTCCGCGCCGGCATCAACCTTGTATTCCCCGGCGTGCACGCTGGTGAACTCGTACTGGCCCTGGTTATCCGTATTCACGGTCACGATCGTGCCCGTGGCGGTGTTGATGAGCTCAACCTTGCTGTTGGCGATCGGCGCACCGCTCGAATCGCGAACAAAACCAAGGACCGATGAGGTTTCAAACTGCGCCTGCATCGGGAGCGTTGTGGCCAAACCCAACAGCAATAACCCGCTCAGCAAACGGCCGCGGCCGCGCTTCACAGGAAAAAAAGAATTACAACTAATCCCTGTCAATTCATCTTCTCTTTTCTGCGCAGAGCTCTTCTTCGCCGTCATAGCTACGGCTTCTCCGTGCAACTTCAAATCTGAGGAATGAGGAGGTTCCCTCCGCGCGATGCTCAAGAAGCGGAGGCACAAATTACGGTTGGCGCCCGGGAGCCTGGCACAGGCTGTCCAACATGATTCAACTTAACCGCTAACGATGAATGCAGGATTACAAAATAGACAATACCCGGAAACGGCGAAAATCCTACCACACGGCGATCAGAGCAGACCAGCCTGGGCAGGCCAGCGATCCAGCCAGTCCGCATCGTTTGCTGAATCGCTATGTGGGCATGACGCGATATTCATCTGCTTCCGGCAGAATCGTCTTGGCATTACCTGCAATATCACGCATAATCAATTCAACTTTTCAACAACAAGTTGTACAAGCCCTCAGAGGCCAGGCCCAATGATTTGCTCTTCTTGCGGAGTTGCCTTGGTCCGACGTCGTACTGTCGGATTTTTCGAACAATGCTTGCGTCTTGTGCACATTTACCCTTGGAAGTGTCCGGTTTGCGAAAAGCGGCAGTATCACCGCACGCGAGTCGCTGACCCCAATGAAGATTCCGACCGGTAAAGGCACACGCACTTAACCCCTGTATTACCCCCTGGTGCACTCACGCTCGCGCGTGCATCGGGTTCCAGCTCTTCGCTGGGACTCAGCAAAAATTGGAAGCCCTTCCCCTCAAACACTCTGTATCAGAAAGCCTGAAGTCGCTGTGACATATGCCGGTGATTGGCTCCTCTTTCATAGGTGCCGCATCTTTTCTCGCCACATCAGGACTGCGCCGAAATCATGTCTTATCGCAAGTTTCCTTCTTATCCGCGCACAGGCATGCGAACGCCTGTGCGCGGATAAGGATATGGAGACACATTCCCCTCTGCCGGAACTACGGCCATCCATCTGTCAGGCCAGAGACACCTTCAGCGCCGCTGCATAGTCCACAGACGGTGCATAGCCTTTGGGAAGCGCGATGCTCAGCCCCTGCGAAGACTGGTTCCATTTCACCGGCTGACTGGTACCGATGAGCTCGACGTGTGCGATCTTTCCAGGATTGGAGGAGGAGGCGGTGCCAAGTGACCGGATCACCACCGGCTCCGCCGTCCAGCCCAGCATCATGGCATAGATCACAGTATTTGCCTTGTTCCTCGTAAAGCGGATGTCCTTTACGCCGAGCGCCGCGATGCTCTTCCCATGAAAAGCTCCGCTCTCGATGACATTCGGCCCTTCTCCATACACCTTCCAGGGGCGCGTTTCGTAGATGGCCTCGCCATTGACTTCCATCCACTTCGTAATACCGTCGAGCACCGCAATTTCCTTGCTGTCGATGGTGCCATCCGGCCGGCCGGGAATATTCAGGATGAAGGTGCCATTCTTGCTGACCGTATCGATCATCCAGTGGATAGCATCGCGGGGCGGCAGATAGCCGCCATATTCGCCTGGCTTTTCATAAAGGCTGCGGTTGTAGTGCCAGTCGCCGATGCAGGTCTCCGACTGCCAGGGGTATTTCATGATCCCGCTGGTGAGACCGCGCTCGTAGTCCGCCACCAGTGCCTTGGCCAGGTTGTCAGGAATCTCCTTGCCGTTGAGCACGGCTTCCATCTTTCCCCGGGTTTTCAGATTGTGGTTGTAGAAATAAGCGGCGAGGTTCATCCCGCCCCAGCCCATGGGCAGGCGAGGATTATCGAAGTAAAGTAGGTCCGGATCGTGCTGATCGATGAGATCGACTGTCCGGTCGTAGAAGTTCTTCACAAAAGAGACATCGGGAAGCGCATCGAAGGGATGCTTCGCGCCGTACAACCGCTGCGAATCGAGTCCCTCCCACCACTGATCGCGGCCCTGCGCCTGCGTCATGGCTCCGTCATATGGAATGCCTGCATGCGGACCCGCAGTATCCGCGTTATGCGAGGTCTGGAACCACCACCAGTTGCGCGCCTGGTGCACGGTCACACCAAAGCGCAGGCCCTGCTTGCGCGCCGCCGCGGCCCACGTGCCGATGACATCCCTGTGCGGGCCGATGGACACCGCATTCCACGGCTGATGCTTCGAATTCCACGCGTCAAAGGAGTCGTGATGATTGGCCAGGGCGATGAAGAGCCGCGCGCCGGCCTTCTTTGCCCGCGTAATGAATTCATCCGGCTCCCAATTCAGTAACGTCCACTGCGCGCACAGATCTTTGTAACCGAAGCGCGACTGCGGACCGTAATGCTCCAGGTGGAACTTGTAGACGTCGTCCTTCTCCTCGTACATCCTGCGGCCATACCAGTCGCCGTCTTCCGGCACGCACTGCGGGCTCCAGTGCGCCCAGATGCCGAACTTCGCATCCTGATACCACTCCGGAGCCTCGTATGCGAGCAGCGAATCCCAATTTCCCTGGAAGGGCCCGGTGCCGCCGAGTCCGGGAATCGGAGAATCCATCGGAACACCGTCCCATGAACCACCGGGAATCGGCAGCACCGGAGGCTCTCCCCACTCCGTCGGCTTCCAGGAGGCCTCGTCAAGCTGCGTCTTTACGATCTTTCCGTCCCTCAGCGCATAAAAGATTCTGTCTTTCGCGGGCGTCGCACAATAGGCAGCGTAATCCTCACGATACTGGTGAAATCCCGGAGGCAGAGCTGCGGCGGTGGGTGTCTGTCCCAGTGACGGGATTGCGCGGGCAGCAGCCGCAGCGGCGGCCAGCTTACAAAAGTCTCTGCGTAACATCCGGTGATCTCCCCTTTACGATTGGCATGGCTTCAGCGACAGAGTTCTATCACTCCTACCGCGCATGCGGCATTCGGCCTGCCTGGAATCGTCCTTCTTCTCCGCGAAATATAGGCTGGCTCCTCTCAGCTGTCAACGATACAGTTAACGATTTCTATTCCAGGCAGAAAAGAACAGAACGATTGCTCTATATTCCACCTATGGCCGTTCGCATGAAGGACATCGCCCGGGATCTCGGGCTCTCTGTCGTCACTGTCTCCAAGGTGCTGCGCGATCATCCCGATATCGCCGAAGAGACCAAAGAGCGCGTGATGAAACGCGTGCGCGAACTGGACTATCAACCGAACGTTCTTGCGCGAAGCCTGGTCACAGGCCGCAGCTATCTCATCGGACTTATCGTGCCGGACCTGCTACATCCGTTCTTCGCCGAAATTGCGAAGGCGCTTTCCAGCGCAGTCAGGGCACAGGGCTACTCCATCATCCTCTCGTCTTCGGAAGAGGACCCGTCGCTCGAAGCGCGTGAGATCCAACAATTACTCGCGCGTCGACTCGATGCGCTGGTCATCGCCTCGGCCGCGGAGAATGCCACTTCCTTCGAACGCCTGGAGCGCGCGGAGCAGCCCTATCTCCTCATCGATCGCGAATTTCCCGAGCTGGCTGCAAACTTTGTCGGCATCGACGATATAGCGGCCGGCCGTCTTGCCACGGAGCACCTCATCCAGCAGGGCTGCCGCAACATTGCCCATATCTGCGGCGGAAATCACAGCACCGGCGTGCGCCGCTACGAGGGTTACCGGCAGGCGCTGCGCGCAGCCCGACTTCCCTTCTCCGAATCGCTTGTCACCGGACACATCCACGTCGATACCGAAAGTATCCGGCACGGCGCGGAGGCTGCTCGCTATCTGCTTGCACAGCGGACTCGGCCAGACGGCATCTTCTGCTTCAACGATCCGCTCGCGATCGGCGCGATGAATGCGATTCTCGATGCCGGCCTTCGCATCCCCGAGGATATCGCGCTGATCGGCTGCGGTAATCTGCACTACGACGCCTCGCTACGCGTTCCTCTCTCGAGCATCGATCAACGCAGCACGATGATCGGCGAGCGCGCTGCCGCCATCCTGCTGAATATGTTCAGCTCAAAAAAGAGGCCGCAGCCGGTGAGCGTGATCCTCAACCCTGAGCTGGTGGTTCGCGCCTCATCGCTTCGCAAACCAGCCCGGCAGAGCGGGACACGAGCTTCCGCACCGTGCAAATCCTCCCGCAGGCACTGACGATCCAGCTGTTTCCTGCATGCGCTTTCTTACAGGCTTCTGTCGGACCGCACAATCGCCGTTCCAACAAACCTTCCTATATTTCCGATACAGTTAACGTATACTGAGCCGGTTTCCTGACATTTCCCAAAATAAACAGCCCATCCCGGGTTCTCAGAAGGAGCGTCGTGCATCCGAACTCAAGCAGGTATAGGAACCGCAGCGCAGGCAGCATCGATTTCCACTTCTCCTTTGCAGGGAATCACGCATGAAAGCCCTGGTCATGCACGGCCCCGGCATCGTAACCATCGAGGATGTGCCGGAACCGGTGCGCAAGCCAGGCGAAGCATTGCTGCGCGTGCGCCGCGTCGGGCTCTGCGGCACAGACCTCAGCTCCTATCGCGGACGCAATCCGCTCGTGAGTTATCCCCGTATCCCGGGGCACGAGATTGCCGCAACCATTGTCGAGCTGCCTGAGGAGGCGCACGGCCTGCGGACAGGAATGGATGTCACGCTCTCGCCTTATACCTGCTGCAACGACTGTGCCTCCTGCCGCAACCAGCGCCCGAATGCCTGCCAGTGCAACCAGACCATGGGCGTGCAGCGCGATGGCGCGCTTGCCGAATACATCCGCGTTCCAGTGGAGAAGCTCTACACGGCACAACTGGGTCTGACGGAACTCTGTCTTGTCGAACCGCTCACCGTCGGCTTCCACGCGGTAGCCCGGGCGCAGGTGACCCCGCAGGATGTAGCCGTCATCTTCGGCTGTGGGGGCGTGGGCCTGGGCGCGGTCGCAGCCTCGGCCTTCCGCAATGCGATCACCGTAGCCATCGATGTCGATGACGACAAGCTGGAGATTGCCCGTCGCGCCGGCGCGACGCACACCATTCATTCCCGGCGCCAGGAGATTGCGCCGATCCTCGCCGAACTCACCGGGGGCAACGGACCCGACGTCATCATCGAAGCCGTCGGCATGGCGCAAACCTTTCGCTCCGCCGTCGAGCTCGTCTCCTTCACCGGCCGCGTCGTTTATATCGGGTATGCCAAGGAAGAGGTCTCTTACGAAACCAAATCCTTCGTTCAGAAAGAGCTCGATATCCGCGGCTCACGCAATGCCCTGCCCGAAGACTTCCGCCAGGTGATCCGCATGCTCGAGCGCGGTCACTTCCCCGTGGACGCCACCGTAAGCCGGATTGCGCCACTTGAAGAGGCACCTGCCCTGCTCAAAGCATGGGATGCAAACCCGGCAGCGTTCACCAAGATCATGCTCACGCTCGACACCTAAGAAGCTGCGGCGTACTGCTAAGTTTTTGTTCGATAGGCGACAATGGACCAGGTCGGGACGCTGCCGCCGAGGTTACGGCCGACGAGCAGCAGCTCGAAGTGAGGAATGGAGCCGTCCGGCTTGGCGATGGATTGCAGGAACTGGTCGAGCGTCCGGGCATTCAACAGAAAATCTGCGGCAAGCTGGGTTCCGGCGCTGGTGGTGCCGGATACGAGAAGCGTGTCACCCTGGTGGTCGAGGCTCGGCTGGAAGGCGATCAGTCCATAGGCTGAGCTCTGCGGCCCATCCGGGCCCTCGGCATAGGTAGCCGACTCTCCAGAGTGCGGTGCCTTGTTGACCACGGTGTTCTGCCGGGTCGACCAGTTATAGTCCACTGCGAAGTTCATGCCCGGAGCAAAGAGCTCCACCCAGGGATTGGCGCGCTCTCCTCCGATGAGGATAAGGTTGTCTTCCTTGGCGTCGCTCATGCTGAGCTCGCGCGCATAGCGGACCTGCACCCGGCTCCGCGAGAGTTCGGGCACGGTCATGAGGCGCGCGACCAGGTTGAGATCGGCCATGCTGGTGTACTGCGAACTCTCGAGATCGCCAGGGTGAATGGCCGCAGTCGAGCGGAGAAGATCGAGCGAACGCAGATCGTCGTGATTGAGGTAGTGAGCCAGGTTCACCGGCTTCTCTGTCAGCTCTTCAATGAGAATCAGCGTGCTGTCGGCGGGGACAATCACTGCCCGACGCGAAGGATCGAAGAGCCGGCTCCAGAATCGTGTCTCGAGGTCCTGCGGCTGCGCATGCGGACGCAGAATGCGCGTCAGAGAGATGGCAGCCCCGATGAACACCAGCAAAGCGATGACCCCCAAAATCCACCGGCCGGACTTTCGGGAGCGAACCTCTTCCGTCGCAGAAGAAACCGGCGGAGGGATGTGGATGGGCGGCTCAAAGGATGGCGGCGGTTCGATGCGGGAAGTCACAGGAGGAGGCACAGCCGCGGCGACGGGCTCGGGCTCGACGTTGGCCTCAAAAAAGGGCACATAACTGCCCTTGGGAATTTCGATCCGCATCGCGGCCGTGCGGCCGGCTGAACGGAAATATTCTTCGAGACGCTGCCGCAGCAGCCGTGCCTGGGAACGCACGATGCTGTCATCGCCGGGGTTATAACCGGGGGCGCGGCCAAAGACGTGAATACCGATCAGCTGCTCATTGATCTCCAGCCTGCGCCCGGAGAGCTCAAGCTCACAGATAAAGAGCAAAAAGGCGCGCAGCCTCGGCGATCGCTCGAAGGCCGGCGAATTGACGACTTCGAGCGTGAGCTGCCACCGCGGATCGGACTCCGGAACTGCGGCGTTCATCTCGCTCCGTTGAGGCAGGAGTCTACGCGGTCAGATCGATGACCGGCGGCCTCGATTGCCTTCCACTGCACGGGACAAGGGATCATTGTTCTCCACGCTAGCAGCGCACGGGGCGATGAGCAAGTGGCTCGGGAAGAGGTGTTTCACTGTGAAATGCACACCGGAAGAGGTAGACAGGACGCAGCTCCATGCGTATCACAGTGAAAACACCTTACCGCGCATATGCCGCGATGCGAATCTGCACATGAGCCGGCTCAGCTCGACCGGCCTGAAGACGAATCCCCGCTGACTGGTGAAGCTACTTGCGATTGTTCGCGTTGAGGGCGCCGCACTTGAGCCGGCGCACTGCCCTTTGTCTCGTTCTACTGCCGGCATCGGCAATGCTGGCCAAGGCCCAGATGGTCTCGCCGGAGATCGACCTGCCAGGCAGCCCCTTTTCCTACTTCAGCAAACCGGTCGACGTGATCGGTGTGATGAATGCGCCTTCGGCTACGGAGATTACGCCGGAGGGCTTTCTCTACTCCGGGTACGGCGAGCTGATGTTCTTTACCGGACCCGAGCAGACGCCTCTGGTGGAGCGCATCCGTACCCTCAAAGATGGCTATGTGCCGATCATCGAGGGAACGGTGCGGCAGCTGGGAATCGACTACACCTTCACCACCTTCGCGGCTGAAGTTCCGGTGCAGACGGCGGTCGATCCGGACCATGCGCCGGGGCAGATCGTGAACTTTGTGCGGGTGACGCTGCACAATCCCGGCACTACGCCGCGCGCGGCCTTCCTGACCACGGCCATGCGCTACCAGGCCCCGCAGACCACGACAGAGGCGCTGGCGGACAACCGGTTCCGCAGGCCCGTGACGGCAGAACGCGTGGGCGACTATCAGCAGCCTGGCGAGGCGTTCGACCCTAAATGGAGCTACCGCATCGGAGATGGCGCCTGTGAGCGACAGGACCGGGTGCTGTACTTCTATCCGCAGAAACCCAGGCCCGAGCTGGCGCTGACCCTGCACACCCACTACAACCGCGTCGGGCCACTCGATTCAGACAAACTCTCCGGCAAAATGGAGCTGACACCGGCTACCCCTGCCTGCCGCGTGAGCTATACCGTCCCACTCAAACCGGGCGAGACCGTGACGCTTGACCTGCGCATGCCGCTGATCCCGGTGAAACAGGGCTCTCCCGAGGCGCAGCAGGCGCTCGCCGCCAGCTATGACGTGGCCTACCAGCACACTGTCGACTACTGGCACGCCATGATCGCACGCGGCATGGGGATCAATGTACCCGAGGCGAAGGCGGTCGATACCTTCCGCGCCAGCCTGATGTATGACCTGCTCTATCGCAACATGGTCGACGGACAGTATGTGCAGACGGCGAGCCAGTTCCAATATCACCGGTTCTATCTGCGCGACTCTGCCGACTACATGCGCATGTACGATGCCACCGGCTACGCCGACATCGGCGGACAGATCGCGCGCTTCTTTCTCACGCGGCAACAGCCGGACGGCAACTTTCTCTCCCAGCCGCAGCAGTATGACGGCTGGGGCGAAGCGCTGTGGGCCTTCGGCGAACACTTCCGCCGCACGCGGGATATGGACTTCGCGCGGCTGGTGTATCCGCATGTAGTGAAGGCTGTCGATTGGCTGATTGCGGCGCGCATGAAAGATCCGCTGCACGTGATGCCGGCCAGCGATGTCCGCGACAACGAGTATGTCGCCGGGCACCTGACGGGTTACAACTTCCTCGCTCTCGATGGACTGCAGGGCGCGATTACGCTGGCACACGCGCTGGGACACGAGGATGATGCGGCACGATTCCAGCACGAATATGACGACTACCGCGCGACCTTCTTCGCGCTGCTTAGCAAGGCGTCGAAGGAAGAAGGCGGAATCATCCCGCCCTCCCTCGACGCCGGCGCATGGAAGGGTACGGACTGGGGCAATCTGCTCTCGGTGACGCCGGAGCCGGTGCTCGATCCCTTCGATCCGCGCGTAACAGCGACGCTGCACAGTACACAGGCTCGCTACCAGGAAGGCATCACCACCTATGCCGAGCCGGATGATGGCATCTTTCTGCATCACTACCTGACCATCAAGAACACGCTCACCGAACTGGTGCGCGGCGAGGATCACCAGGCCATCCGCGAGCTCTACGCGGAGCTGTTGCACACCAGCTCCACGCAAGCAGGCTTCGAATATGCCATCCGGCCCTGGGGATCGCGGGACTTCGAGGGGAACCTCTCGCCGCACGGCTGGTTTGCCGCCGACTACCGCAACCTGCTGCGCAACATGATGGTGCGCGAGCAGGGCGACAGCCTGCATCTGCTGTCGGCGGTATCACCGGAGTGGATCGGCGCAGGCAAGGAGATTCGCGTTACCCATGCACCGACGTATTTCGGTTCGCTCGACTTTACGTTGCGCGAAACAGGCGCCAATACGGCAGAGCTGACGATCGAAAGCGCCTTCACGCATGCACCGGAAGCACTGGTGCTGCACATTCCGTGGTTCCGGAAGCTCGACTCGGCAACCGCGGATGGCGTGGCGGTACAGGCCGAGGCAGACGGCCTGCACCTGCCCGCGGGAACGCGCGTGGTGCGGCTGAAGTGGCAGGCTGCAGGCGATCCTCACATGAGTTACGAGCGCACAGTGGAATCGTGGAAGCAGGAGTATCAGCGACGCTGGAATCTCTTCTTGACCGATGGGCAGGGATCTTCTATGCCGGACACCTGGCGTGTGCCGGAGTAATCTCCGGCACACCTAGGGCGTATCGACCTAGCATCGTTTTTAGAGCTTGAGGAAGATGCGTCTGCGGTAGAGTACAGCAACCGGCACAAAGCAGACACCGACAAAAAGTACCGACCAGACAAGCGAACGGAAGGGACCGGGCACGAGGAAACCGGGCAGCCACAGATAGGTGAGCCGCTGCAGGGTGCCTGCGCTGCCGGCATGGATGGCGCCGATCACGATGGACAGCACCTCCGAGAGCACATAGGCCGTCAGCGCATTGGTGCCGAAGATGCGCCCGACAGAGGCCAGCGGCTGGAACCAGCGGCGAAGTGGAGTCTGCTCACCTTCCCCGTCAAACAGCATTGCGGCAGCGGCGAGCAGCAGCAGCGAGATTCCCGCAGTGAAGAGCACGTAGGAACTGGTCCAGAGCCGCTTGTTGAGCGGGAAGACTTCACTCCAGATCCACCCCATCCCAACCAAAAGAGCGCCGGAAGCAGCAAGCCAGCCGAGCTTTTTTCTCTGCGAGACAGGTGCGCGGAGCCATGATGCCACCAGCACGCCAATGAGCACCGAAGCCAGCGCAGGCAGTGTGCTCAGCAGGCCTTCGGGATCGTAGAACGTGTGGCGATAGCGATGCGCCACCGGAATCGCCATGCGATCGAGAGCGCTGGCGAGATTGCAGGGCTGGTTGAGGATGCCGAGCGTCGCGCCGTTGCCGCCGCAGCCGGGCACCGGCGCCCAGGTCATCAAAGCCCAATAGCCGACAAGCAGAACCACCGTGACGATGGCTGTGAGGCGCGCCTGGCCGGCAAGATAGATCAACGCTGCCATCAGATAGCAGAGTCCGATCCGCTGCATGACGCCGCAGTAGCGCAGCGTATCCAGATGGAAGAAGGGCAGCGCATTCAGAACGAGACCGATGACTACGATCGTGGCGGCGCGGCGCGCGGCCTCTATCGCAATCTCACCCCGGCTCCTTCCCTTGCGCAGGCGGGACTCGAACGAGAGCGCCATGGATATCCCCATGATGAAGAGAAACATGGGAAACACGAGATCGGTGAGGGTGCAGCCATTCCATACCGAGTGGCGCAACTGAAGATAGGATGCCGCACCATCTCCGGCGTTGTTGACCAGAATCATGAAGGCGACGGTGAGTCCGCGGAGGATGTCGAGCGAGGCCATACGGGCAGTGCCCGAAGCGGGCCTTCCGGGATTCGCCTGAGGAGCAGGGGCAGAACTTGTCACAATGGTCTTCACAAATTGGCTCACTGACTTTCAGCTTAGGCGGATGCGCGGCAGATACAAGGTTTTTCACAGTGGAATGCGATCAGGAGAGCATGTCTGTGAACACGGGCATCTGTCGAAAAAAAGACCTTCCCGGAGAAACACCGGGAAGGTCAAGTTGGCCACTGCAAAAATGCATTCCTGTTGCATGACGGCTGACTGCCGTACTGTTAGAACTCGATACGAGCGCCGAACTGCAGGGTACGAGGTCCGACGCTGGTGGTTGAGGTCGACTTGCCGAATGCGGTATCGCCAAGGTTGGTATCCGGCGCCGAGAAGGAAGAGGCGGTATTCATGATGTTGTATGCCTCTGCCCGGAATTTGAAGATGGCATTGCGATAGAGTGCAAAGTTCTTTTCCATCGCCATGTCCTCATCCTCGGTCACGGCATAGCGCACGCTGCCGATGTAGCGGGGAGCGTTGCCGATGGCCAGACTGTTTCCGCTGCTCGCATAGCTGACCGCGGCCGTGTTGAAGTACGTGCCGCTGATGCTGCCCTTACCCTTGGCCAGAGCCTTCTCCGAGGTAATATTCGGACGGGCTACGCCATAGTTGAAGTCCGAGAGTGAGCTGGTCTCTGTCAGGTGGATCGGGAGGCCGTCGTTGAAGCGCAGGATCGTGCTCCACTTCCAGCCGCCGATCACCGCATCGAGAGCGCGGTTCATATCACCGCCGAAGGCCTTGCCGCGGCCAACTGGGATATCCCAGTTCAGCGTGCCGGCAAAGGATTGCGGCATGTCATGCGCACTGACCGAGCGGTCGAGCTTCGGGTTGAAGACATCGCGTACGGCATCGGAAACCTCCCAGCTGTTGTTCTCCGAGGTGTTGTCGATCGCCTTCGACCACTGGTAGGTGAAGAGTGCGCTCAAGCCGTACGCCATCCGCTGGTTGTACTTCACCGAGAGTGCGTTGAAGCTGGAGCTCGACCCGGGGGTGTCGGGAAGCTGGTTGACGCTGCTGAACTGCGGATACTTCACCAGCGTGCGCCAGTAAGGGATGGTGGAACCATAGAGCGAGCTGGTGGTGTCGGTGATTACGCTGGCGTAAGGATTCGCCACCGTTGCAGTCAAGGCCGTGATGCCCTGGCTGAGATACTGCGCGGGCAGCTGGTCGAGGTTCTCCGAGACACCACGCAGCAGCTGGCGGCCCTGGGTGCCGGCATAGCCGACTTCCAGCACACCGGCGCTGCTGAGCTGGTACTGCAGATCGAGGCTATAGTCCTGCACGTACGCGTTGGGATGATGGCGGAAGGTCGCGTTGACGGAATCGCCGAGGTCGGTCAGCGCTCCCAGGCTGCTTCCAGTGGGCTGGCTCTGGCCGTTCGGATAAGGATTCGCGAGCAGGTTGTATGGCGTCACGCCGTTGCCGTTCTCGGTAGCCTCCCAGGTGGTCGTGGCGGAATAGCCGTCGGAGCTGTCCTGAGCGTCAGAGCTGTAGGCATAGGTATTGGGATTGAAGATGCCGTAGCCTGCGCGGGCAACCAGCTTGTCGGTGAGCTTGTAAGCGACCGAGATACGCGGATCGAAGTTCAGGTAGTTCGCATCCCACAGACCGCGCTTCGACGAGTTGAGGAAGCTGAGGCCGCCGGTCAGCGTCGTACCGCTGTCGGTCGTGGTGAGCGAGGGATCGAAGTTGTTCAGGCGGTTGTAGCGCTCGGTGCGCGGCCCCTGAAGGTCATAACGAAGCCCGGCGGAGACGGTCAGGCGATCGTTGACGCGATACGTATCCTGCACATACCAGCCCCAGTTGATCTGCTGCAGATCGAGCTCCACCTGGTAGATCGTGTTGCCGCTGCTGCCAGCGCCGAGAAGCAGCGAAGCGACGGCATCACCTGTACCGGTGCCACTGGCGCCGGGCGTAGGACCGGCGGTCATGTTGGACGTGAAGTTAAAGATGGGGGAATAGAGATTGTGCGGATACAGGCGCTCGATCTCACCGAGGAAGCCGAACTTGAGGCTGTGCCGGCTCAGCTGGCGGGAGACGTTGATCTGCAGGCCATCGGTTTCATGCGGCGTATCTGCATAGGAGTTCTGACCAAGGGTCGCGTAGTTGCTGAAGCTGAACTCAGGCCACGCATCGCTCTCCTGCCACTGGCTGGTCGTGGAGCTGGAAAAGCCGAGCGCGGTCGGATCGTGCCCGAAGCTGGGCGAGGTGTCCTGCTCCGTCCACTTGCCATAGCTCACAACAGCGTTGATGACCCAGTCCGGAGTGGGAGTCCAGGTGTTGTTGATCAGGATGACCTGGCGGAAATCGTTTTCGCCCTGGTTCGGATTGAAACCAGGCACCGAGGGAAAGTAATTGGCTGCCGGATTGTGCTGCCAGGCCTTGGTGATACGGGCAAAAATCGAATCCTTGGGGCCAAAGACATAATCGCCGCGGATATCGATCTTGTCGTAGTTCGAGGGGTCTTCGGAATTGATGTAGTAGTTGTACGAGGTGTTGTTCGCGTACTGGGACATGGGCTCGGGGAAGAGTGAGGCAATGGTCTTGCCGACGGAGTCCATGCGTGCAGAGGGGATGGCGTTGCTGCCGTATTCGGAGGCGAAGGTTACGCGGTTGCCGCTGGAGTCGAGGTTGAAGGGATCGTAGAGGGTTTCACCCGAAGAGGAAAAGTCGCCGCTGCGCTCGGCAGCGGTCGGCATAAAGCCGCTGAAGGAGTCCGCACTCGCCTGACGAAGACCTTCATAGGCGAAGAAGAAGAATGCCTTGTTCTTCCAGACCGGGCCACCGATGCTGCCGCCGAACTGATTACGTTGATAGAGCGGACGGGCCACTCCGGCGTGGTTATTGTCCCAGTTGTTGGCATCCAGATGGTCGTTGCGGAAGTACTCAAAGGCGCTGCCGTGGAAGTCGTTGCTGCCGGCCTTGGTAATAAGGCTGACCACGCCGCCGTCCGTGTGGGTGAACTGCGCATCGTAAGCGGTGCGCTGCACCTGCACTTCGGCCGTGGCATCCATATTCGGAGTAGCGATGGCGCCGCCGAGATCGGGAGCAACGATCGAAGCACCGTCCACCAGCACCGAGGTGCTCTCGTCGCGTCCGCCGTTCAGTGAGAAGCGGTTCTGGTTCTGGTCGGTCATATACGCATTGAGACCGGTGCGGACGGAGACGACTCCGGCGGTGCTCTGCACCGCATACAGCGGATTGCGGAAGCTGGTCGGCATCAGTTCGAGCTGATCGGACTCGATGGTGACTTCACGGTTGGCGGTCTGAGTATCCAGACCAATCGGAGATGAGCTGACCTGGACGACCTGCGCGGCAGTACCGACCTGCAGCTGGACATCTTCTTCGGCGCGCTGGCTGCCGGTGAGCGTGATGCCGTTCTCGACGAAGTTCTTATAGCCGTTCATCGTCACGGAGAGCTGGTAGTTGCCGGGGAGAAGCTGGTTAGCGGTATAGAGGCCGGAGGCATCCGTACTTAAGGTGCGGGTCTCGTTGGTGTCGACATTCCGGATCATGACCGTTGCGCCATTTACGGCGCCCCCACTCTGATCCGTGACCGTACCGGTGATAGCGGCGGTGAAGCTCTGCGCATGCAACGAAAAGAAGGAGCAGCCGGGAAATACCAAGAAGGTGAGTAAGAAAAACATCCGCCAGAGGCGACGGCCCAAAATCTGTTCTGGCTGGAAAGGATCCTGCGTGTGGCATACACCGCTTCGGCGGCCACAATCCGACTGACACATTTGCATCCTCCTGAAATCCACTGCTTCGATCAACTGCTGTTTAGGGCTCGAAAGGCCTCAAGCAAAGCTCGGCCAGAGAAGGTGTGAGGAATCACCCCAAAGCTGTAAGAGGCTGCTTGTTGGTGGGACAGTACCCACCCTGCAGGAAGAGAATCCATGTATTTCACAGTTTCTTCACAGTGAAGCAGAGAGCGGACGGAACAGGCCCCGCCACAGGCAAAACTATTGGAAAAACGTGGGTTCGCTGGGTGTGAAAGGCTCGGTGCGCAGAGGTGTGCGGCCTGTTTCGAGCCGTGAAGCGTGCGGAGAACTTCTCCTGCGATGCATGCCGCAAAAGGCGAGCGAGGACTCCCGGGCTCGATGAGAGCGCTCTCGTCCTGCTCGCGATCGCGCATCGCCATGCTGCTATCCGGGCAGCGATATTCAACTAGACGAAGGTTCTATGGATCAGCGTGAGCCCGATGCAGCCGCGACTGTGCTTCCCTTCCCGATCGTCTCTGGAGCGAACGGATAAGCGGGCGCTGCTCCCGGAAAGCTGACCATGATGTGCTGGAAGACTACACCGGGATCCCCGTAATAGAGCACCAGTGTGTGCTTCCCAGGCGTGAGACTGCCCAGGGGAACAATCTGCACCATCGCATTGCGGAGAACATTGGCAGCCCAGGGACTCAACCCAGCCTGGTGCGCCTCGGCTCCGGCTGCGTCAAGAACGATGGGCGCACCGCCGTCTATAGAGAGCGCGTAGCGCAGGCGTTGGCTGGAATCGACCGGGAAGGAAGGCAACAGATAGATGGAAGCCGTGGCCTCACCGCTGGTCGAAGTCGTGAAGTCATAGCGGAGCGAAGGAGTCTGCGCAATCGCCTCGGCGCGTTTCTCCATCTGCGTCCAGGCGGCGGGTGATGCAGCTCCAGGACCGGCGATTGAGACCGAGCCACCGGACCTGCTTCGATTCAGGGAAAGGTCAAGCCCCAGATCCAGGCCAAGGTCGGGCCATATCTCCCACGCTGCCTGCGGCATGTCCTTACGGGCGGCGAAGTGCGCGGCATTAATGGAGATGGTTCCGTTCTGCTCGACAAAGCCCTGCTCGGAGGTCTCGGAAGATGCCGAGTTCTTCGGTGCGCGCCAGTCTCCCGGAAGCTGAAGTGGAGCCGTGGCCAGAACGGTGGCGGTCTCCGGCATCTCGAAGACGCGGCGATCGCGAGGATGCGAAGACATCATGCCGTCCCACTTGCCGCCGGCGAGCTGGTTGTAATCGGCGGTAAGGCTCTGCACGCGATCGTAGGCGGCCTTCGCCTCGACGGAGTCATGATCGACCGCGGCGAAATCGCGGCCGTGCTGGGCGAGATAGCTGCGGTCGGTCCACAGGAACTTGAGAGCATGCGCGCTGCTAGCCTCGACTGGATAGGCGACGAGTTCGAAGAAGGCATCGCGTTGATCGGGCTTGATCTTCTCTGCGAGGGAACGGGATTCGGCAGCGAGCTGTTGCCATGCGGCCATCATCTGCTGGTTCTGGTCGCCCCAGGCGAGCGGGTTGAAGGCCGTGCGCTGCACTGCGTCGTCATAGCCGTTGAAGCCCATGAACTCCGGCTTGCGCAGAAAGGTGAGCTGGTACCAGTGGTCCATCAGCGAAGCCATCGCCGTTCCCTGCCCGCCAAACTGCGCGGTATACCAGCTCTGGAGGTAGTCCGGCTGCGAGACGTCGCGAAAGGATGGCTCCTGCCACGCCATCCGCAGGAAGTACTCGATATCACTCTCGGCGGGCTTAAGGTCGCCTACGTTCAGGATCCAGAGCTTACGCACGCCGTGATCCCAGGCCTTGGTCAGCTCCTCGCGCATGAGCGCCGGAGGTGTGCTGCACAACCAGAGATAGTCATGCGGCGTGCCCCAGTAGGAGACGTGGTAATAGAGCGCGCTGCCGCCGCTGCGCGCACGCTCTTCGGCATCGGGAAGCTGACGGATGTAGCCGAAGTTATCGTCGGTCCAGCCGAGTGTGACGTCGTCCGGCACCTTCATTCCCACGCGATAGAGATCGATCGACTCCTTGTAGAGCCAGATGACCTGTGGAATCTTCGCAAGGTCCGGATTCACGCGGCGTGCAAGGATGGCGCGCTGATCGGCGATGGCCTGCTCGACCAGCTGCGCCTTCACCTCGTTGCTGCCAGTCGCTTCCAGGCCGGTATCGTGCTGTCCACGCATGCCGACGGTGTAGAAGTTTTCGTACTGACCGTTAACTTCAAGTCCCTTGTCCCAATAGCGGTCGATGGCATCGCGGTTGATCTGGTAGTTCCACGGACCGTCACGCCCCTCGTCCCACTCGCCGACGTTATCACGCAGCAGCGCCTCGGAGTGCGAGGAGCCCATCACAATGCCCCACTCGGCAGCAAGCTTCGCATTTTCCGGTACCGCATGAAACGGCATGGTGCCGGGATGCATTGCCGGCCACAGCGTGTTGGCGTGCAGACGCAACAGCAGCTCAAAGACGCGGGCATACGTATGCGGACCGATGTTGCGCAGCTGCGGGTCCATCTTCTTCGCAGCCCAGGGACGGATGCCCCAGTCTTCATCATTGATAAAGATGCCGCGATACTGTACAGCAGGCGGAGGCTGCACAAAGTGCTGCTGCATAATCGCCGCCGAGGTGTGATGTGCGATGGGTACGTCGGCCCACCAGCTCCAGGGCGAGACGCCGATGGCGCGGCTAAGGCCAAAGAGCGCAAAGGCCGCGCCGCGCGGGTCGCTACCAGCGATCACCAGGGCACGAGCTACGCCGGGCAGCGGATGATCGACAATGCTGACACTCGCAGCTTCCCATTGGCCTGCGATGGCCGAGGTGTCAAGCTGTCCGCTGTGCGCGAGTGCATCGATCATCGCCGAGTGACCAAGCGTGCCGACGAGAATCATCTGTTGCTCGCCGGATACTTTATTCACAACGGTGGGCCGGACACCGGAGACAGCGCGGACATCCGCCGCAAATGCGTTTGCGACTGTGCGCACCGGCGCCGCATCGCCGTCCGCCACATAAATGGGTGTCGCGCGGCCATGATCGAAGAGCGGGAAAGCGCTTGTATCGACTGGCCGGTCGAGAATCAACGCCGGAGCATCATGATCGGCTTCCTGCGCGAAAGCAGGGAGCGCAGCAGCAGCGCAGAGCAGCGCCGTGAGGCCGGCGGCAGCAGTCGAGAATTTCCAACGACGAAGCATCAGTAGGCGTTCCATTCAAAGATTGAGACTGGAGTCTCCGCAGCAGGAAATACGAGACGAAGATAGCGGGCGCGCGGCAGGCCGGTGATCGTCACGGGGGAGCCCACTTCGCCGGTGGAGTTGTGATCCTCGACGGAAGTCCACCGCCTGCCATCGAGCGAAGCCAGAAGCTTGAAGCGATAGGGCTTCCATGCGTATTCAAAGCGAATCTCGGTACGGCTGGGCTGCATCACCCGGTGCAGATCGAGCTGCAGCCACGCCTCTTTCTCTGCTGCGGCAGGAATCCAGCGAGTTGCGTAGTTATCATCGGTGACGCGCTTCGCGTCGTGGACGGCATCGAGTGACGAAGAAGCGGTGGCCGTGACCGGCAGGGCTCCGGCATCACGCGGCGTCTGCCGCAGCAGCGCGGGGCCGAGGTGCGTAGGCACGATCTTCTGCGGCTCACCGTCGGGGCCGAACTTCAACTCATCCATGCAGAGCTGGCGACGGACAGAACTGCTGTCGAACGGCAGGCTGTGACGGTGATAGACGATGTAGCTCTTGCCGCCGCGCGCGAAGATAGCGTGATGGCCGGGGCCGAGGATGCTGTTCGCCGGATCGCTGACCAGCAGCGGGCTGTTTACCCCTTCGCGGAATGGCCCGAGCGGAGAGCTGCCGACGGCGTAGCGCACGTTGTAGGTGGAGTCGGTGGTCTTGCCCTCCGAATACATCAGGAAATAGCGGCCACCGTGCTTATACATAAAAGGTGCTTCGAAGTAGTGCCCGGGCGTGACGTCGCGCGGCTCACCGTCGAAGGTGACCATGTCCGGTTTGAGCTTCACCACAAAGCAATGGCCGTTTACCCAGTGCAGTCCTGAACCCCAGTAGAGATAGGCCTGCCCGTCGGTGTCGAGGAAAACCTCGGCGTCGATCATGTGATAGCCGGGACGATAGTTGCCGGGGATGAGCGGCTTGCTTCCGAGAGCGTTTTTCCAAGGACCTGTGGGCCAGTCGGCGATGCCAACCCACACCTCGCTGCCCACCGAAACATACATATAGTAGCGGCCGTTCTTCGCGATGACCGACGGAGCCCAGATCATGCTGTCACCGGAGGTCGGACTGGTGGCCGCTTCTTTCGTGGGCCAGTTCAGCGAGCACCAGCGCCAGTGCTCGAGATCCGTGGAGCGCCAGCAGCCGAGCGTACGGCCTCCCCATGGGTCTTCCGTCGCGTAAACGAAGGTTTCCTTTGCGGTCTGGAGCACGGAGGCATCCGCGTAATAACCAGGGATGAAGGGATTCGGATTGTGCGGAGCATCCCAACTCACTTGCGTGGCTTCACTCGCATTGCCGGGAACTGCGGCATGGGCATTCTGGAAAACGTATACAACGGATGCGAGCGTTATCCACAGCCACAGCTTCGATCGTAGACCTTTCAAAAGGCGTTCCGTCCTCTCCACTTCTTCTTTCACCCATTGTGCCTGTGCTCCTTGATTCAGGACAATCTCGAAACAGACAGAAATCCGGCACGGTCAGGGCAAGAAAGAAATGAGCGGAAGCCATGCTTCCGCTCGAGGACTGTTCGTCTCAAGATAAGGCTAAAATACTCGTCAGCGGCCGCTGGAGAGCGCATGCGTAGCCTGCCCCCGGGCGCGCAGATACTCCACTAACTCAGCGGGCTTATTGGTCTGGATGCCGTCGGCGCCAAGATCAAGAGCCTGCTGCCATACGGATGGATTGTCCATTTCATCCAGACGATCCACGTAGATCTTCGCCCCGGTGTTCTTTGCGCAGGCAATGATTTCTGGCTTGAAGTCATCGGCATCATACGCGATCACCTTCGGATGCAGGTGCGCGACCAGCGATCCGCACACCTCGGCATTCTCGGCCTCGGGCATCACGCGCAGCGCGGGCTGCAGCTTCTCCACATCGTGCAGAAAGAAAGGATCGCCATAAATGACAACATGATCTTCCATATGATGGCGATAGATGGTGTCGATCAGCAGCTTCGGATCGGCATCTTTCGTGTCGACATAAATGCCGATTTTGCCATGCGCCAGCTCAAGCGCCTCGTCGAAGGTAGGCACCTTCGTCCCGGCAAAGGCCTGAGAGAACTTGCTCCCTGCATCGAGTGCCCGGATTTGTGCAAAGCTAAGATGGTTCACCTTTCCCGTGCCATTGGTCGTGCGGTCCACGCTGCTGTCATGCATCAGGATCAGCTTGCCGTCAGAGGTAGTGCGCACGTCACACTCGAAGAAGTCGGCTCCCGCGTCAATCGCCGCCTGAAAAGCAGGCAGCGTGTTTTCCGGATGATGCAGATGTTCGCCGCGATGCGAGATCACGATGATCTTCTGCTTCGCGGCTGCTTGATCGGCAGACCCGGCCTGCGCAGCGGCCGAAGCCGCTGCCAGACAGAGTCCGAGGACAGGAAGAATGTGCGTCTTGAACAATCTGTTTCTCCTTGTGGCGCAGCCGCGTCTTAGAAGCGCATCCGTCCGCTCACCTGCAGCGTGCGGGCATCCTGCGCCTTGGTGAGCTGGCCGAAGTTGCCGCTGGTGATCGAAGTGCCGAGACCGTCGAACTGCGGGTGATTGAAGGCGTTGTACGCGTCCGCGCGGAAGGTGAAGGTGACCTTCTCCTTGATCGGAACATCGCGCATCAGGCCAAGGTTCCATACATTCTGTCCCGGTCCGAAGAGAGAAGCACGTGCACCGTTGCCCAGTGTGTCTTTCGGCGTGATCGCGAATGCATCGGTGTTGAACCAGTGCTCAAGCGTGCGCTGGCCCCGGCCAATGTGCGGATTGCCGACGCGCGTCACGTACTGCGCGTTGCTGAAGAGACCGAGCGTGTTGGACTGGCTTACGTGATAGGGATAACCAACCTGGAAGGCGGCAATCGTGCTCACGCGCCAGTGGCCCAGTGCCTGGCTGAGTACTGGTGTCGAGCGCAGGAAGCGTCCGCCTTGACCGATCGGCAGATTCCACACTCCGGTCAGCGAGAGACGCTGCGGGATGTCGGTCATCGCCGTGCCCCACTGCGCATGCAGATTGTACGCATTCTGGATGCCCACGGCATTGCCGCGTGCCGAAGGATCGACGTCATCCATCTGCTTGGCATAGGTGTAAGCCGCGAGAATCGAGAGGCCGTTCTTCCAGCGATGCGTGAGCTGTGCGAGCAGCGCGTTGTAGCCTGAGGCGCCACCGTTCACGTAGTAGGTCACATTGAGAAACTGCGGATAAGGACGAAGGCTCTGCGCTTCAGAGTTGCCATAGCAGCAGCCTGTGCTGGGCGCGATCTGGTTGCTGGGTAACTGGATCGGCAGATGCACGCCGTGGTTGCCCTGATAGTCGACCTCGGCCAGCCAGCCGTTGCCGAGATCCTGCTGAACACCGAACTGCCACTGCTGGATATAAGCCAGAACACCATTCCGTTGCAGACGATCGACATTCGAGGTGGGGTCGGTCAGGCTGGTCGGGATCGATGGCTCACCATTGGCGTCGACCTGCGGCGAATAAGCAGGCACGCCATTATCGAGCTGATACGGCGGAGTGATGCCGTCCGCGCTTTCGAAGGTGGTGTCCACGGTTGTCTTCGAGGTGGTGGCCGTCATGGCGAAGCCGATGCCCGGCAGCTCATAGACACCATAGCCGCCGCGCACCACCGTGTTCTTCAGCGCGTGATAGCTGAAGCCCACGCGAGGCAGGAACCCCATATAAGTGCGGCCAATGAGCGTGTGCGGCGCGCCGTCGTAGCCGGCAAATTCAATCGCACCCTGCTTGCCGGTGGTTGAGTCGGTGAGATTCGGATTGAAAGTGTACATCTGGTCGCGCGTCTCGGTAAAGGGACCATCGAACTCCCAGCGCAGCCCGAGATTCACGGTGAGCTTCTCGAACATGCGGTAGTCGTCCTGCACATAGAGCGAGCCGTACTTCGAAGTTTCGCGGAACCAGGTGTCGTTCGTGTCGATGGTGGTCGAGTCCGGCAGGCCGAGCTCGAGATCGGCGATGCCTGTCACCGGCTGTCCGGAGGTAGAGGTGAACTGACCCGAGAAGTCATAGTTGCCTGAGAGCACGCCCGGCTCGTATTGGCTGAAGTGGTAGTTCATGAATTCGCCACCGAGCGAGAGCGAGTGCCGCCCAAGCTGCAGCACCATCGCGTCATTCAGGATGTAGTGCCCATCGAGCGTGTACTGGTAGGAGCCGGGGCCAAGGCCATAGAGGCCATTGACGCTCAGGTTGGGAAACCCGTTCAGGATCACGCCCTTCAGGCCCAGCGACGAGGCATCGACCGGATAGACATCGGAGAAATTCACCTCGGAGACATAACCGAAGCGAGCTTCATTCGAGATGCGTGGGCTGAAGATGTGGCTCCACGAGGTCTCATAGTGGTCGTCCTTCCAGCCGTTCGCCGCCGAGGTGTTGGCCGCATTCGGAATGTATGTGACCGCTCCGGTCGTTGGGCCATCGCGCGAAAACTTCGCCCAGATATGGTCGTAGTCGGTGGTATTAAAGTCCACGCGATCGGCGTTATAGAGATACGTGTTGTGGCTGGGCGGATTGACACAGTAGTTGTAAGTCAGGTAGTTGCAGTTCGGCTGCGGATAGTAGGCAAGCAGAGCCTTGCCCACCGTATCCATGCGGTCAGATGGAATGATGTTTCCCGCGAATGGCGTGCCGGTAATGGTGCCGTTCACCAGCTTGAGCGTGGTGGGGTCGTAGATGGTCGGCGTCTGCTGCCCCTGCGGGTCCAGGCCGGAGAAGTCGCCGGTGCGCTCGGCCGCGGTCGGAACATTGGTGTCCAGCGTGTTCGCGCTGTTATTGATGGTGTTTTCCCAATCGGTGAAAAAGAACAGGCGATGCTTGCGCCCATCGAAGAGCCAGGGAATCCGCACCGGACCACCGACCGAACCGCCGAAATAATTGAAGACATTCACCGGACGGTCCGTATTGGGAGCATCGAAATACTGCAGCGCGTTCATGCTCTGATCGTTGTGATACTCGAACAGGCTGCCGTGAAAGGTCTGCGTGCCGGACTTCGTCGTGGTGAGGATAGCGCCGCCACCGGACTGGCCATACTGCGCCGAGAAGGGCGAGGTGAGCACCTGCAGCTCTTCGGTCGAATCGGGTGTGGGCACAAGACCATAAGTGCCATCGACGCCCATGTTGCTGGGCAGGCCGTCAATAATGATCGGGTTCGTGTCCGGGCGCCCACCGCCGAGAGAGATATTGTTCGGATTCGAATAGTCGGAGCTGGAGCCTGCTGCGCCCGGCACCTGCGCGGCCAGCAGAAACTCCTGTGAAGATCCGTTCGACCCGGTCATGGCTTCCGGCACGTTCACAAGATCGTCCGATCCGAATTGCGTGCCGATCTGGGGATTCGCATCGTTCAATGCGGTGCCCTGGGCATTGACCGTGATCACCTGCGACTGCGTGCCGATCGCCAGCACCGCATCCACTTGGGCTTCCTGGTTCAGCACCAGCTGGATCGCCGAAGTCTTGTACTCCTCGTAGCCGTCCTTCTGTACGCCGACGACATATTCTCCAGGCTTCAGAAATGAGACACGGTAGCTGCCACGCTGATTGGTGACGGTCTTGTATGCCGCAGAGGTCGCCGTTTCAACGACCGTGATCTGAGCTCCGGCAACGGCGCCATGGCTTGCATCGGTAACCACGCCGCTCAGAGAGGCATAAAAGGTCTGCGCAAACAGAGAGGATCCGGACACGATCGAGAATAGAACGAGGAAGAAAACCGACAAAGCCCCATGGCAGACACCTCGCTGGCCTCGAGCGGCAGAAGCGCTCGACGATACCAGGAGGCGCGGCGGAGCAAAGGAGCGACGCTGGCAAAGCATAAAGTCCCCCAAAAAAGAAAAACGATCAAAGTGGCCCTGTGTGGGCAGTCTGCGAATATGCGTGATGGAGATGGCCCTCACATCGCCGACACCATGACTTGTAGCATTCAATTGTGAATAATGAACAAACAATCACCATTTCAGTGAAAAAATCACATTCATTCCTGGTTATTTCAGGAATCTTTGCTGTGCCATGGATATGCTGGTAGAAAAGGGATACTGCGAAATTGCACGAAAGGATGGGAATAACGAGAGGTGGAAGGTTCGCGCATCGAGGCCATTCTTCAGCTGTTAAAAGAGAACACTACAGCTTCCATCGGTGACATCGCCGAACAGTTCGGCGTTTCGCAGATGACCATCCGGCGCGATCTCCAGAAGCTCGCTGAACAGGGCCAGGTCATCCGCATTCCCGGAGGGGCCCGCATCGAACGATGGCGCGGCATGGAGCGCACCTTCCTCGAGCGGCTCGAGAAGATGTCTCCAGCCAAGCGCAGCATCGGCAAAGCTGCGGCCGCGCTGGTGCAGGATGGCGAATCCGTGGTGCTCGATTCCGGCACCACGACGCTTTATGTCGCACGGGCGCTGCGCGAGCGGAGAAATGTTGTGGTGGTGACGTTCTCGATGGCGGTGCTCGAAGAACTGGCCTCGGCAGAAGAGATTCGTCTCGAGCTTACCGGCGGCGTCTACCGTTCCAGCAGCCATGACCTCATCGGTCACGGCGTGGCAGAAAGCCTGAAGTCGATATACGCCGATCACGTCATCTTTGGAGCTGCCTCCGTATCGTTCTCGCGCGGCGTCATGGTTCATGATCCCGATGCCCAGCGGGAAATGCTTCAGGCGGGCAAGCACAAGATCCTGCTCGTCGACAGCAGCAAGATCGGCAAAGAGGCGACCTATCGCCTCTGCGGTATCGAGGAATGCGACCTCATCATCACCGACGAACTGCTTCCTGAAGCTGATCTCGCCCGCCTCAGCCGGCAGACCAAGGTCCAGATTGCCCGTTGATCGGGCATTCATATTCCTTTGAGGGGCATTCGATAGGCTCGAGCACAGGGTGAAGCGTATACAAGGCTTCGCTCCACGCCAGCCATGACGCGCAGCAGGAACATCGAAAAGAGGTTTTACCAACAGCTTGCCGTCCTACGCGGACAGAATCGACTGTTTGATGGCCAGGAGACGATCTGGATCGCACGCTCACCGGGCCGCCTTGACTTCATGGGCGGCAACGTCGATTACACCGGCGGACTTGTTCTCCAGCTTCCTTTGCGTGAAGGCATACACGCCGCGGCTCAATCTTCTGCAGAGCCGGTCATTCGCATCTTTAATCATGGAGCTGTCCTGCATGGCTGGGCGAGTGAGATTGCATTTCCCATCGCGCAGCTGGGCGATCTGCAAGCTCTCACTGCCGTGTGCTCGGAGGAGCGCGGCACGCGCTGGGGACGCTACGTGCTCGGAGCTTTCCACGCGCTGCATGTGCATCACGGAGCGTTTCAACGGCACGGCGCCCGCCTCTATCTTGATTCCACTCTGCCGGCAAATCGCGGCGTAGGCTCCTCGGCTGCGCTTGAGATCAGCGTGCTCAAAGCAGCTGCGGCTGTGGCCGGCGTCCGCCTAGAAGGCGTGGCGCTGGCGGAAGCCGGTCAATGGGTCGAGAACGTTGTCGCGCAGTCGGCTTGCGGCATCATGGACCAGGCAGCCTGTGTGATCGGCGAGCAGGGATGCCTGCTGCCGCTCCTATGCCAGCCCTGTCAGCCTGAGCCTCCACTTGCCCTCCCAGATGGCGTGCGCATCTGGGGTATCGATTCTCTTGCTTCGCGGTCCACGACCAGCGCGGCCTATGAGTCTGCACGTGCTGCTGCTTTCATGGGCTACCGCATGCTCTGCCAGTGGGAGGGTCTTGCCCTCACGCCAGAACACAACGGCCGCATTCCACGCTGGACAGACCCGCGCTGGAATGGATATCTCTCCAATCTGCGCCCCTCGGAGCTGCGTGCCCGCCATCTGGATCGCCTGCCTGAATCGATGCGCGGCAGCGACTTTCTTCGTCTCTATACCGAACACGTGGACCCCTTCACCTCTGTCGCACCGGACGACTGGTATCCGGTGCGAGCCGCCGTGCTCTATGCCTGCGAAGAGCACCTGAGAATCGAGATCGCTCGCGCTCTTCTACAGGGCATGCATCAGGACATGAGCCTCCATCGGCTCGAATCGCAGCTTCGCATGCTCGGCGAGCTGATGCACCAGTCGCATCATGCCTATGCAGAGTGCGGCCTCGGCGCAACATCCTGCGACATCTTGGTGGAGCTCGCACAGCATCATGGACTTTACGGCGCCAAGATGACCGGCGGCGGTGGCGGTGGCGTTGTTGCACTGCTCGGCACTGCCGGCCAGGAGGATGCCGTACGCGCGGTGGCAGCCGAGTATGCCCAGCACTGCGGTATCGCGCCGCACATCTTTACCGACAGCTCGGACGGAGCAGATCTCTCCGGCGTTACAGTGTGGGAAGCAGAAGCAGCGCTCGGCGCCGGAATGCCCTGATGCGTCCTCTCGGAGACTCTTCAACTCTCTCCTCCGCACAGGCGCAGGCACGGACACGCATTTCCTCCGCGGTGCTGCTGGTCGCTGCCAGTCTTCTGTGGTCCGGCCAGGGAGTCGCAGTGAAGCTGCTCACAGGCCACCTGCAACCGCTGGCCATCGCTCTTCTCCCTTTTTATGCGGTCACCACGGCGGGCTTACTGCTTCTCTCCTTCCGCAAATCGGACGAAAACCGCTGGACCCGCGCATGGCAGCATCGCCACGAGCTTCTGTTCGTCGGCATCGGCGGCCAGCTACTCGCCCAGGTGGGCATGACCCTCGGCGTCAGCGAGTCGCTGGCTTCCGACGGTGCCATCCTCAGCATGCTCATTCCCATTCTCAGCACGGCCTTGGCCACATGGCTGCTGCGCGAGCAGCTCACACGGCTGCGCGTCATCAGTCTGCTAATGGGCTTTGCCGGGGTGCTGCTTCTCTCCGGGAATCTTCCTGCGCACGCGGTCGCGGGCCTCGACCGGAGCCATGCACTCCCGTTGGAAGGCAACCTGATGATCGCCGCCGGCTGCATCGGGTCGGCGTTCTATAACGTCTACTCGAAACGCCTTCTGGCGCAGTTCTCAGAGCTCGAAATCCTCTTTTTCAGCTATCTGGCAACTGCGCTCTGCGGACTGCCGCTGCTCATCCTCTTCGCGCCCCACTGCCTTTCCGACCTCAGCCGTCTTCGCCTGCCTTCCTGGCTCGCCCTCAGCTATCTCGCATTCGGCCTTTACGGCCTGTCCATGGTTCTCTTTTTGCGCGCATTGCGCTGGGTTGACGCGATCCTCGCCTCGGCGTCGCTTTATCTTGTTCCGCTCTTCGGCGTCGCTCTCGGGATCAGCGTTCTCCACGAAAGCCTCAGCCTCCAGACCATGGCAGGATCTGCCGTAATCCTGCTCTCGGCGCTCCTGCTCTTCCGTTACGACGGAACTCTCGCACCATGCCCCAGCGGCAAATAGCTCCTGGCTCTGCAGATCGTTCCGCTTATTCCTGACAGGAGAGGGCGAAATTCACACTCTGTCAGTGAATCATGAACATTTTTAGTGTTACTAATGAACATGCACGGAAGCCTCCCAGAGCCCGATTCCCTGACCTCAGGACGGGCAGACAGGACCTGTACACGAAAGGGGAACGAGTCGATTGCCGGGATCTGACGCATGGCAGGAATGGAGCAGAGGGCCCTATTGCGTCACTACCGCCCTCAACGCGCTCGATCTCGATATCGTGCACGGCTTTCTGAGCACGACGACCTGGGCGGCCGGTCTCTCACGCACGGCACTCATGCGCGCCGTTTCCCATTCCCTTTGCTTCTCTCTCCTTGAAGACCGTGTCCAGATCGGGTTCGCTCGCGTGATTACCGACTATGCGACGTATGCCTATCTCTGCGATGTCTACGTTGCCGAAGCCCACCGCGGACAGGGCCTTGGACGATGGATGATGCTCTGCGTGCTCGACCACAACATACTTCGGCGGCTCAAGCGCATCTCGCTTCTGACTCATGATGCCGAGACTTTCTATCGCGAGCTCGGTTTTGAAGCTGCAAAGCATGGCACTGTCTATCTTGAGCGCCTGCAATCTTCATGGAGCAGGCAGGAGCTTACACACGAGCCCTAAGCTGGTATGCCTCAGCATCCATGGTTTTCTAAGAGCTTCCCATTCAAGACAAAAAGTCTGAAGTCCAGCTTTGCATTGCGAGCACAAATGAGCTTCGAAGCTGCAAGTGGCACTCGTAACCTGAGCTGTTGCTCGGCCAGCAGGCATGATTTTCTCGTGAGAAGAGAAAAACATTTCAGTTAGAGCTTGACGCATCTGCGATATCCCGGGCAGTATGTTTTCCGGAAATGGAATCGTTTCCACGACTGCATCGCCCGTATGGAGCACGGCACACAGGAACTGTCCCGATCGCAGTATGCGGGTGCACGCGTGGAATCGCTTGGAATGTGCAGTCATACTCTCGAAGGAGTCCCCCATGAAGCTCCCAGGCAGACTTTGGCCTTATCTCCAGGCCAGTGCGATCACCCCACTCTCTCTCTTCTTACTTCTACTCATGCTGGCCAACCCCGCGTTGGCACAATGGACAGCTGCGGACGCACAGACCGCTTTCAACGATTACAACAACGCCTTTTACTTCAACCCCAGCGGGGATAACTACGACTACCGCTCCATGCAAGGCTCCACTTCGACCTCGGGATTCTGGGTTGGCGCAGAGGAGATCGAACTGGCAATCGATGCTTACAATCAGAACCCAAGTTCCGCCAATGCCACGATCATCAACCAGCTCTGCAATGGCTTCATCGCGCAGTTCAGCGCAGACTGGTCCGGCGATACCTACGACGATGACCTGATGTGGGCAACCATCGCTTTTACCCGCGCCTATACGGCAACCGGTAACAGCACGTGGCTCACAGACGCAGAAAACAATTTTGCCACGGTCTGGTCACGCGGCTATGACACTACTTATGGCGGCGGTATCTGGTGGAATGTAGCGGCAGCAAATACATCCTCGGGCTATAAAGCCTCAGCCTCAAACTGGACCTTTGTGATCGCCGGAAACCTTCTCTACCAGATCACGAAGAATTCTACTTATCTCGATGAGGCCAATACCGTCTATAGCTGGGCCTACAGCAATCTCTACAACGCGACGACCGGAGAGGTCTATGACGGCGTCGGCAGCGGCGGAGTCAGCACGGGACAATACTCCTATAACTATGGCGTTTCCATCGGCGCCGATTACTTCGAAAACAAGCTGAGCGATGCGAACAACGCAGCAGTCTACCTGATGAATAACCTCTCTTCCGGCACCGTTGGCGGCTATAACATCCTTCCGAACTATGGGCAGGGAGGAACCGACGGTGGTGGCTTCAACGGCATCACACTCCGCTGGATCGGTTACGTGTACAGCCATGGGGGCTTTACCAGCAGCAGCGTCCTTCCCTGGGCACAAACGAATGTTGGCCTGGCCTGGGCGCAGCGAAATTCAGCTGGGCTCTCCTGGAATAACTGGCTGGCAGCAACCGCCGATACCGGCCTCTATAGCTGGGATTGCAGCGATACGGTCGTAGGCATGCTGGATATACCACCCCCCTCCACAGGCTCTGAATTTACGCTGACCGCTGCTTCGTCGGAATTGGATATAGCTGCAGGCAGCAGCGGAACTACAACGGTGAGTATCAGTCCCGCAAACGGCTTTACCGGCGCAGTCTCACTGGCAGCAACGGTCGTCGGCTCACCGGCAGGAGTTTCCGCTTCATTAAGTGAGAACTCTGTGACTGGAGCTGGAACCGTAACGCTGACCGCTTCCACTACCAGCACGACAACGGCTGGCACCTACGTAGTTGCGGTCACAGGATCGAGTGGCTCAGTCTCTCAAACCGTGTATGTCCGAATCGGACTTCCATATTTCTCCTTGGCCCTCACTCCCACTGCCCTTTCATTGAACCAGGACTCATCTGTAACCGGAACAGTGACAGTTACACCGCACAATGGATTTCAGGGGACGGTAAGTCTTGCTCGGCCGAGTGGAATCCCTCAGGGACTGCTCTCAGCGATCCAGCCACCGGCGACTCGCAGCACGAGCGCAGTACGCCTGATCGCAACATCCAACACCGCGACCACTGCTGCTGCAAGTCTGCAAATCACAGGGACCTCGGGGACGCTGACGTCAACGACTCCAGCCTTCCCTCTTACAGTCAGCGCCGCACTATGCGCTTGCGGCACAGGCGTACAGGTGGATCTCAGCCAGGCATATAATGCGACCGGACTCTATCCCAGTGGAAGTGTTTACTCCACCTCGGCAGGGATTGACGGTGTCGGCTACTCCTACGCCTCCGATCAGCTAGGAAAAGCTCGTGTGCTCGATGGAACTCTTTTCAACTTCGGTCCCGCGCAGGCTCCGGATGTTGTCTATGGGGCCGGACAGACGATACCGCTCCCTTCGGGACAGTACACCGCATTGCAATTGCTCGCGACTGGGGTCAATGGGGATCAGGCAGCACAGACAATCATTGTCACCTATACCGACGGCTCGACTGCGAAATTTACGCAGGGCTTCAGCGATTGGTATACCTCGTCGAATAATGCGAGCGAGGCTGTAGCTGTCACCATGCCTTACCGCAACTATGGAGATGGCTCGGAGAATACAGCACCGATCAAGCTCTATAACTACACATTTCCGCTGAACCTGGAAAAACAGGTGGCAAGCATCACCCTGCCGACCAACCGCAGCCTTGTCATTCTGGCTGCGACGCTTACACGCCAATCCTTTGGAGATGCTGTAAACCTCGCCTCTCAATACAACGTGGCCGGTATCTATACAGACGGCTCGACCTTCTCATCGACCGGCGGTCTCGACGGCGGAGGAACGGCATACTCGGCCAATCTGCTCGGCAATGATGCCGGAGCATCGAGCCTTATCGTGCATGGCGTGCTTTATGATCTCGGCGCACCGAACCTTACGAATGCCGTCTTTGGCTCGGGACAGACGATTACGCTTCCGAACGGTCATTACACGACGCTCGAAGTACTCGGGACAGGCGTAGAGGGAGCGCAGACAGGACAGACTGTAACGATCACTTACAGCGATGGAACGACTCAACACTTCAGCCAGAGCTTCAGTGATTGGCACACACCGGCAGGCTATCCGCGCGAATATATCGCGCAGAGCATGTCCTACCGCGATCTGGCCAATGGATCAACAGGGACCGCGCTCTTCGATCTCTACCACTATGCATTCTCGCTCGACAGCCGGAAAGAGATAAAGAGCATCACGCTGCCATCGAATCGCGATGTCCTTGTTCTCGGCATGACGCTGACGCGCGAAACCGAAGGCATGCAACAGCAGGAATGCCCCGTCCAATAGATGAGGCGCTTCCACACAAATACCGTTCACAGAATGGCAGCAGCCGGAGTTAATTGCGACTCCGACTGCTGCTGATTCTGGAATGCAGAGATTGATCTGCCTGGTAAAAATAATGCTCCGCGCGAGAAGAAAATAACACCACTGCATTTCACGGCGCTGACGGCATGAGCGACTAAAGCATGTTTGACTATGGCATGAAACAGCTATCATGATTCCATGCGGTTGGCTCCTGCGATTCTCCTGCTCATACTTTCTTGCTGCGCTGCTCTGGCACAGTCCACACCTGTGACTCCGGCAATAATTTCCTCCGCATGCGATGCATGGATCGGCGAGTTTTCGCTCACTCCACAGAATGTTGCTGACTTTCGCATTCAGAAGCAGGAAGAGCAATACGTTCTCCAGGCAAGAAAAGATGGAACATGGCAAACGTTCGACACCGTCAAGGCTGATCCAAGTGCCGTTACAGCAGGAGTCGACGGTAAGCCGACGACAGACGCCTGTGTGCTCAAGGGCAAAGGCGGCAGGCTGATACGCGTTCCAGCAGGAACTATCTATGAAGGCAAGAAGGCAGAGACAGGCTTTCTTGAGGCCAGCGATGATAACAATAAGCCAGCCTTATTCGATGTCTATCCTCTGCATGTACCGGCTGCATGCGATCGATGGCTAGGCGAGTTTGGAACCAAAGCGCATCGCCCGTCTGCCATGCGCTTTGAAAAACTCGATGGTGATTACGTCGTACGAGCAAAAGATAATAGCGGGAAATGGGCCGCGGAGACCGAACCTGCCTCCTACTTTCCGAGTAACCCTGATATTGGGAACGGAGATAAGCCTATCCAGTCAGCCTGCACGCTCATGGTGGACGGAGGACTTTTCCTCATGATGCCTGCGGGAACGTCTTATCAGGCAACCTCCCGGTTCGGCTCAAACTGGGGCGAATACACGGCACAAACCGGCTTCCTTTTTATGACGATAGAAGGGTTTCAGGTCGATGGGCATGACCTCTACCCGATATCTGCCGAAGATGAGGCGCCGAAAGCACCGATTGCTCCCCCTGCAATCAGGATGGGGCTATGGGAAGTAACAGGTACATCTACCCTGACCGAAATGGATAAGTCCAGCAAGCCTGACCAAAAATCCTTTGATCGCCGCCGTTGCATTACTCCGCAAACCTGGAGGCCAATCGAAACAAGTGACAAATGTGATCTTGATCGGGAACAGCTCGAAAACAATCTCTACAGCGCGGATATTTCATGCACGGAGCCAGATGAAGCGACTCACGTCGAGTTGAAATTCGATTCCGCGGAAACGGCTCATTTCACAATGACAATCAACCTTCTCAATGATGGCAAACCATATACCACCGAGAGGATGAGTGGAAGCGAGAAATTTATTGGAGAGAACTGCGAAGCGGTGAAACCGCCGGCCACGCAAAACCAGTAAGCTCGCGCTAGAAATGCGTTGCTCAGCTTCACTTATGCCATTTTCTGAGAATCGCGGTTAAATATAGATCGTGCTCTGTCTGCTACTAGCGATGATTTCGTCGGTGCATTTAACAAGCTCTGGGGGCAGCGCGCATTCTCCTTCTGCGAGCGTACATCGGCTTGAATCAGCTTCTTTCTCACTCAAAAGCAGACTAATTCCAGCTAGAACACATCCTCTTTCCGCTTCCCTATTACAGACGCAAAAAAGCCCTTCTTCGATAAGTGGGCGCATATTGCAAGAACAACTTCACGCCGCCAAGGCTTCCGGTGTATTGCTCGATTGGAATACGGGAAAAGTGTTAGCAGTAGAAGGACGACCACACGCCTCAACACCTGGATCTGCAATCAAACCCTTCCTGCTCACCTATGCTTTAAAACATGGCATCGTCGATGCAAACACGCGAGTGTACTGCCGCCGCACACTTCATGTCGCTGGCCGATCCCTCCCCTGTTCTCATCCCAACGACCAGCCTCTGCTGGACGCCGAGGACGCGCTTGCGGCTTCATGCAACACATGGTTTGCCTCGCTGGCACAGCGCATGACAGCACAAGATCTGCAAGCTGCATTGCAGCAAACCGGCTTGCCATATTCCACGACGCATTTTGATGAGCCAGATGACCGCATCCTTACCGTGCTTGGACTGGAAAATGTCTCGACCACTCCGATACAGATGGCCATTGCCTATCGCGCGTTGTTTCTACATGAGGCACATACAAGCGTAGTGTGGAATGGCTTACGCGATTCTGTTGCGTACGGCATGGCAAATCATGCGCGCATCAAAGGAGCAGGGGTGCTCGGAAAAACAGGCACGGCCAGCAACCCTGGAGAATGGTGGACTCATGGCTGGTTTGCTGGCGGAATACCGAATCGATTTGTACTGGTGATTTATGTACCACGCGGCGACGGCGGCATTGCCGCAACTCTGGCCAGTCATGTATTCCAGCACCTTCTACCTGAGGATGCTCCATGAGGTGGCTTGCTGGCCTCATGCTATGCTCTGCACTCTCTTGTCTGGCGCAGCAAGATGGCGGCGGACGAGATATAAGTGTCGCATTGTTTTCTACGCTGCCTCCGCGGAGCATCACTGTCGCCGCATCCGGTCCGCAAGCCTGGTGGGCGTTGTGCGCCACTTGCCGACATCAATCCTTTACGACTCCGCTGCACATACCGGCCGTGCATGAAGTCTTCGCAGGCGGTCCACTCACGGTTCGCGATGAAGAGCACGCACAAGTTCGTACTGCAGACGGCAGATGGCACCTGCGGTCTGAAAGCCAGGGCAATATCGATGTCGTTCTTACTTTGCCGAGTGAGCGGTATGTAGCAGCCGTTCTCATGGGTGAAACACCATCAGGCGAGCCTCAAGAATCTCTCCGCGCTATGGCAATCGTAGCAAGAACAATTGCCATGCGAGCAGTTCCCGCGAGAAGCACTTCCAGTCAACTGCCAAGCGATATCTGCGACAGCACGGCCTGCCAGGATATGCGGCTAGGACCTGTATCCAGTGCAGTCCGCGAAGCCGTTCGTAGCACCGCAGGCAAAACACTGTGGTGGGGCTCGCAACGCGCGCAGGTATTTTTCAGCGGAAGCTGCGGAGGTACAACCGAGAGCGCCGGAGCCATGTGGCCGGAGCTCGCCCATGTTCCCTATCTTCGCTCCATCCAGGATCCGTACTGCGTGCGCAAAGATCGAGCAAGCTGGCATGCAGAGATACCACTTGCCGAAATCCAGCAGATCGCAATGCGCGAAGGCTGGCACATACCGTCGCATATCGCTTCTGCACAGGTCATAGACCGAACCTCTTCCTTGCGCTCACGAACCATCGCGTTCACCGATGACAGCGGAAAGCAATCCCTTGTCTCAGCACCTGCACTGCGCCTCGCCGTGGGACGCTCCCTGGGATGGAACCTGATACGAAGCGATGCCTACGATCTCCGGGTTCGCAACGGCATACTGGTCTTAGATGGACATGGCCACGGCCACGGCGTTGGCCTTTGTCAGCAGGGCGCAACGGAGATGGCACGCATGGGTAGGTCCTACCGCGAGATTCTTGCGTTCTACTTTCCTGGCACAAAGGTGCGCGTCACAAGCACAGATGAAGGATGGAAACAGGGCTCGCAGGAAGATGTCCGCTTCGCGAGCACAATCGCACTCAAGCCACCGTTGATCGAAAGCGCAGTAAGCGCCTGGAAGATAGCGAAAAGCAGTTTCCCACCACGGGAGCAAGTTATACCTGAAGTCATCTTCGCGCCCAGCACAGAACTCTTTCGACAGATGACCTTGCAGCCAGGATGGCAATTGGCGAGCACAGCCGGAGCGACGATTACGTTACAGCCTTTATCTGTGTTTGCGGCAAATAGCGCATCGCTAGCAACAACTCTGCAGCATGAAATGCTGCATGTTGCCGTAGAGATGAGCACAAATGAGAAAACTCCGCTATGGCTGCGCGAAGGAATGGTGGAAGTGCTTGCAGGCGATGCACCTCGCACCCCTCCTTCACTTTCCGTAGCGGATACCGAGCGGCTACTGCAGAATGCCAACAGCAGGCATGAGAGCGAGGCCGCACACCGGGCGGCGGCGGCACGCACACGACAACTCCTGGAGCACTATGGAATGTCTACAGTGCGTGGCTGGATCATCGGCGGCTCATCTGTTCCTACAGATTGAACCCCCAGCGCTACATGCGCCATAACCTGCAATAGCCAGGCAATCGCCGCTGCATTCAATACCACCACGGTCAGTACGCGAAACACGAGGCTGAATGCTTCTACTGCAAGGCCATGCCCCGGAGTCCATGAGAGCAATATGCCTGTAATCACTACGCCGATGATCGCAAGCAGTAACAGTGCCATCCAAAACCTGCCCGCGAGAAGAATCGCTCGAAAGCTGCGCATCGGTGCATTACATGCAATCCACGCAAAGGCTCCCGCCGCCAGCAGACCTGCCACAATCCACTGAAGTGCGCTTAAGATCCAGGACAACCAGAGGTAGAAATGCTCATAGGAAAAGAAATTTCGCAGTGAAGCCGGAAAACGCGAGTTCAGATAACCGGCCCACAAACCTTCCTTCGCACTTAGCTGTTCCAGACCCAGCGAGATCGCATACCAAAGCAGCATAGCGATAAGCACAATCCCCAACCCCAGCAACAAGCGACGCGCAGAGATCACCTTACGCATCAGGCGAAGGGCAATTACGCTCTCCCCTATGCCCACAACACCAGCAATCAGCATCCCGAGGACAATGCTGATCAATATCTCAAAGGCATTGGCATCCGGAATATGCAGCCAGGCTGCAAGCAGGAGCGCGAGCAACGCGACGAGCACAATCTGCTGCAATGCTAATGCCGCTGTGCTGCGGAAAAATGGCCGCGATCCGCTCATTGCGCGCCTCCCGGAGCAGGAACATTCAGGTGACGCGCATCACTGGAAGCCTGCACTCCTGTTTGATACATAGGCTCCACGTGCGATGGACTGATGTTGAAGCTGCCTGGGTTCACAATGCGAATCAGATAGAAGATTTCCTGCCGTCCATCAAAGTCGCTGGCGAAAAACGCAGCGTGATCGTCGTGAAATTCTCGTCGCGTAAACCAGTCATACCATCCGCCCGGACGGCTTTCGACGGGATAACTGCCTTCGTTTGTGATGAACTCCGCGCCTGCGGGAATCGGGTCTTCCAGCAGCAGATAACGCATGGGCGAGCCGTTGATCGCCTCATGTACGGCGAGCACATCGCCGACCTGCGCATCGCCAGCAAGCGGAATAAGGCTGTACATCACTTTGCCGTCCTTCTGCGTCGGTTGCAATTTGTAATAGTCGCGTGTCAGGTTCAGTGACAGCATCCCTGCCTGATAATCCTTCTTTTCTGTAGAGAAGTATCGACCGCGCACGGACCAGTACACACGGCCAGAACCACTATTCCGCACAATCTGGATATTGTTCCCATCTGGCACGAGTTGCGCGCCTCCGACATCGAGCTTCAGGCTCGCGCCATGCAACGCATCATCCATCGTGAAGGCATGCTGCCCTACAGATTTCCCATTCACCAGAACATCCACGGTAAAGTTTGCATCCAGCTCATGCGACGCAGCCAGGTAATCGATCAGTCCGAAGAGCACCATCGCGGTCTGCTCCGTGGAATCCCACCATCCGCCATTGTTGCGCTCCAGCATAAGCCACTGCGCCGCTGCGGGTAGCAGCGCGTCATTCGGATTGATCCGTGCCAGGAGACGCACGGCATAAGCAGTGGCCTCTGCGTCATTCTCATATTCGGCATCCAGGAGCGGCACATACGATCCGGCCCAGGAGACGAGATCGCCCTTGCGCACTGCTTTGCTCCGCAGCACGTCTGCCACGTCTCCGGCACGGGTGTCATTCACTTGCAGCATGGCCAGACCGGTCATCGCAAGCGCCTCCGGCTGCAGATCTTTGCGACGCTCCCATTGAGCATTGAGTGCATCCTTCAGGTTCTTCTCGCCAGCATTGGCAAGCGCGTATACGACAGCCGCACGCAACTCCGGGCGCATCCTGGGATGCTGCTTCAGAGCATCGCGAAGATAATTCATGCCGTTCTCCAGCATTTGCTTTTGCTGGGGCGTAAACGGCACAAATTGCTCTCCCTGACCGAGCCCGCCTACGACATAGGCAGTCATGTAGACACGGCTGTCGTCCTCCTTCCACCAGCCCCAACCGCCATCATCGTGCTGATAATCCTGCAGCCGATCAAGCCCTGCCACCATCTTCGCGCGCAAATCTGCTTCATCGATCGGTGTTCCCGGCTTAAGCTTCCGCAGGGTTTCAGAAACGATCACATTCGGCAGGAAGCTGGACATAGTCTGCTCCGTGCAACCGTACGGATAACTGGTGAGGTAATCGAGCGCGGTGAAGAGCGAGCCAGCAATCGATGGACTTATTTCGATATGCAGAGAGTGCGCATCGACATCCGTTCCCGCGGGAAAATGCACGGTTGCATTCGCCTGTGATGAAGACTGTGCAATGACCCCGCTGGCCGCGATCGTCTTGGCAACGCCCGCAGGCTCTACGGGGAAGCTGATTTCCAACGCATCCGATTCAACATCGGTAATCGCGGCCCCCACCAACGTTGCCGTGCCGACCTGCGATGCACGCAGACGCCACATCACTGTCGCTTCTCCTTTACTAGGAACGCTCACGCTCGCATCCGGCGCATGCACCACGTCCAGACCGCTGACGTGCAACGACACCTTTGCCATCTTTGCAGTGTCGAGGTAGTTATGCACGATGACAGGGAGCGTAATCTCGTCCCCTTTGAGCATGAAGCGCGGCGTTCCCATGCGCACCAGCACATCTTTTCTCACCAGCACTTTGCTCGAGGCCGATCCTGCCTTTGAGTCATTCGTAATGGCATGAACGGTTGTACGCCACGTGGTGAGGGCATCCGGGAAGGTCAGCGTCACGCGGGCATGACCGCTGCTATCTGTATGCACATCAGGCGACCAGTAGGCCGTATCCGGAAATGCCTTACGCACTTTAGGAGCGGCCTCATTACCCGGTTTCACCTGTGCCAGCTGCGGATGATAACGGCGATTACGTTCTGCCAGTAGAGGTGACTTTTCGCCAGCTTCTCCGCTGAAATAATAGTCCAGCGAAGTCTCCACCTCCGCACTGCTATAGCGCTGCGGATACAGGCTCTTGATCATATCGCCGCTCGTATCCGGGTAAAGCGAATAGATGGCTTCATCCACCACGCCGAAACTTACATCGGCGCTGACCGGCTTCCCCGTGGAGTCCATCGTGGACACATCGTATGTCGCACTCTGCTGCGGCTGAAAGATCTCCTTTGTCGGCGTGACCTCAACCTGCAATTTCTGCTGCGCAGGCGGCACCTGGATACGTTTCGTTGCCTGGTAGAGAGTATTGTTCTTCAGGAAGAGTGTAGAGATCGTAATATTCGGCTGCGCATCCGCCGTGATGGGCAGATCGAACGACACCGTTCTCCCGTCCGTATGCAGAACGTCTCGCTTCAGCAGCGATGCGCCTTCTGTAATCACAAGTGCGTGGAAACCCTCCACCTCGGACACGATGCTGATATGCGCTATATCTCCCGGCGCGTACGATTTTTTATCCGTAATAATCTGCGCCGTATCATCGCTGCTGTCCCACGACTGCTCTCCGGCCCCCAAGATGTACAGGAAGCTCGTATCTACAGGATCGGGCGTACCACTCTGCACAGAGCTCGCTGTAGCCACCACCTCTCCAGCACTGGATTGCGGTGCGCCCACTGCAATTTCACCCATAGCATGACCGGAAGCGTCCGTGGTCACATCGCTCGAAGCACCATCCACCGTACTGGTGTGACCGTCCTCCCAGCGGCGGAAGCGCAATTGCAGATGAACGTGCGTGCTCACCGGCTTATCGTCATAATCCACGGCAGTAACACGCACCTTGGCCATATCGTTGGGCCTAACAGCATAACTGACAGGCTCCACCTTAACCCGGAAGGTGCTATAGGTAGCGAGGAAGCGTCCACGACCAGTGATCTCACGGTTCGCTGCATCGGTCACACCAGCCTCGACGGTATAGTCCAAGTCGCTATGGTTTTTATCCTCGACCTGAGTAGGCACCTGCACCGTCAGAAGGCCATTGGCATCCAGAACACCGGTCTTTTCAGCCTCTTCATCACCGTTATCATCGCTATCGTCGCTGCTATCGGTATCCGCAGGAGAATCGTCGTCCTCAGGCTCTCCCCACCAATCATGCCGCTCGTGATAGATACGGTACTTCACCTTGCCACCCGCAACCGGCTCACCGAAAAAATAGCGCGCGTCAATCGTGACTGGCACGGTTGTACCTTCCAGCACGCGCTTCTGCTGCGCCGTCACCTGGACGCGGTATTCCGGCTTGCGGTACTCCTCTACATGGAAGCTGGCAGTTGCAAATGCATCATCGCCGCTGCCCACGCGAAGCGTGTAATAACCCAGCGAAGCGTCCTTCGGCAGATCGTAATCGCCAGAGATATTGCCGTTTGTAACAGGCATATCTTTCTCAAAGACGGTCTGGTCAGCGCCATCCAAAATGCTGACGTGTACCTTAGCTTCGCTCGGCATCGCAAGCGAGTTCCCACTCTTCTCTCGAAGGATCGCCTTCCAATGCACCGTATGGGTGGGGCGATATACGGGCCGCTCAGTGAACGCATAACCCACCATGTTATGGCTCGTCCCATCACTCAGCATCCAGCCGCCCGGCGTAGAGACTGCAACTTCGCGATCCTTTGCGGAGATGACCCAGAGCTCATCGTCCACGCCCTTTTTTCCTTGTACCGGAAGATCGGCGACGCCGTTCGCGTCTGTGATTGCAGAGGCAAAACGCTTCGGTCCGTATCCTGCATCCACCTTTGCGCCAGCAATAGGCACTCCTGTCGCACGATCTACGACATACGCCGTGATTTCAGTCGAACCTGTGCGCGTAATCAGCGCCATGTTCGTTACCATCAGCAGCGTATAGGCCTTGTAGCGCCCGTCCGTGGCCTCCAGAAGATATAAACCGGCATCGAGTTTTGGAACCGGTAACTCGTTCGTATCTGAGATATAAGTAGACGGCACCTGTTCACGCCATCGCGCCACGAGTTGGGAGGAGTTCAACACCGGAATCTGTGCGAATTCCGCCTCAGAGACGATACGGCTCTTCCGGCTCAGCTTGGTCTGCTGCCGGCGAAGCTGCCGGCGCGCATCGTGTGAGAACTGGTGCCGAAAGAAAGCGCGGACGCGGCTCCACAAATCGGACTTCCAATCATGAAAACGTTCCAGCCAGGTCTTCTCATCCACCTGCTCCGGCCCGAGCAGGCTGCCTTCCGGACCGAAGGAATGCAGTTCGCGAAGATTTTCAACAAACTTCGCCGGATCATGCACACGATAGACACGGAACTCCAGCGCATCCACATTATGCGTGTAGAGATGGATGGTCGGTTTTTCACCTTCCGCGAAGGTCTTACTCGTGCTTAGGTTGAACGATACGGCATCGTCCTGGGCATGGCACCAGGAAGCAGCGAATGTCAGGAAGGCAAGCAGCAGGAGCGCGCGCCATCTCATCGAGGATCCTCTTGAAGAATATTCCAGCGATATACGCCAAGGAAGTTACTGTTCTCTGGATTGGGCCGCCATCTGGGATCGGGATGCTGCAAGAGATCCTGCAGAAGCACACGGCGCACCTCACCCGGTCCACGCCCGATCGGCCCCGTGTGATAAATCACCCATTTCTGCCCTTCTCCCGTGACAATCATCGAATGATAAGGAGAGTTCTGCTCCAGCTGACGAAAAAACAGCAGATCACCTGAACGCGCATTCCGCACATCCCGGCTAAGGAAGAAGGTATTCAGCCGCCATAGCGTCCTCGCATCTGCAAACTGCGCAAATGCGCCATTGCTTTCGTCACCTGGCGCAAAGGAGCCATCCCGCACACGGAACAAGCCGGCCCCCAGAGGCGTGAGCGGATATGCGTACTGCCTCACGGAAGGCCGTGCCAGATCAACGCCGTCCGGAGCCTCGCCGAGCCATGCCTCATCGTGTGCATGCAGCGCGTTGCGATAACACCAGCGCAACAGCGCGGCACAATCATCGATTTCTGCCGGAAGCTTTTCCCGTGGCAGATCTGCAGCGGCTTCTGCCATCGCTGTAAACCATCCGCGAAATGCATTACGATCTTCAGCCGTATGCAAGCGAAGAAAGTCGGGAGTGCCATCACCGATGATGTCATCCTCGCTAGGAACAAAATGAACCCGCAATGCTACAGTGGCTTTTCCATAAGAGATTCGGACCGTATCCTTGCCTGGAAGAACAGGCGATTGAACCACCAGATCTACCTTTGACTTCCCTGCCTCTGAAGCCCGTGCGAGCAAGCCGGTGACAGAAACTCTTGAGACATTCATTGGGCCACCGTCAGCAAAGGAGATCAGACCGAGATGATGAAAGCGGCCGTCGGCCGGCATCTCGAGCTTCTGATCCAGGATGCGCAAATGTACAGGCCTCAGAGTCCATAAGGAAAATAAAATCCCTGCGACGCAGAGCAGTGCGGCTAATACGCTAACAGTGTTTCGGGAGCTCAAGCAATTTCATAGTAATGCGACTTTATTGCAATGAGAAGAGTGAGTCCGGACATTCCATTAGGGCTGGCACAAATCAGTATCCACTCCATGTTCCACCGCATGCATCCAAAAGCAAAAGGCAAGACGCTATTCAGCCGTGAAGAGACCGGCCTCTGCTGACCCGAACCACAAAGGCCCATTTGTCCTTGATGACGTCTCCCCGATCTTCGATAACGGGCACCATAGCACCGTTGGGAATCACAATGCACCCGCACAACTCTGCTCATCTAGCGAAGCCCCGCCGGCACCGCTCAAAACAGCTCGCTGAATGCGCTATTTTATTCACTCACTCCGCCATCAAAGGGACAGCTCACCGGAGAAGAGGGCAAGAGAGTTGCCAGATTTACAAGAAACCGATGGAAAATCAACAGGCGAAGTAAGCGCAAAGGACTCTTGCCGCATCTAAACGCTTTTTACTTCTCTTCTCATGCAGGAGACTACAGACGATCATGCAAGCCCGACATGCGCTAAACATTGCAGGCGCAGCCGTTCTGCTGTTTGGCGTATCGAGCATATTCAATGGCTGTAAGTCCAAGCCCACGGTACAGCAAGCAGTGAAGACTGTACTGTCGAGCGAAGACCAGAATGCGATGGACAAAGAACAACCAATCATCGAGTGCATCAATCAGACATTTGCGCACTTTGAAGAAATGACCCCCGTCTACTTTCAGGACATGGATCAACTGAAGCAGAGCAAAACAAAGGATGTCGCATTCTTCTCTTTCAAGATCCGGCCATTTGAAGTCTCGCATCAGTTTGAAGATAGCTGTATCGATGGATTGAACAAGTCCGCATCCATGCTGCCGGCAATCCCTCAAGTAGACGCCACCGCACAAGATACCGCGAACACACTCAAGCAGCTGCAAGCACCAGGGGATGCGCTTGAGGATTACATAAGGCAAAAGGGTTGGCTTGCGGATAACTTCACAAAAGGCAAGGAACTGGATGCGACACTCAGCCCGCTGCTAAAACGGCTCTGGAATGACATGCAGACGCTTGAAAACGCCGTCCACGATCAGCAAACCGTACTGCGAAAGCATGAACTGGATGCCATAGAAAAAGAGGAAGGGCGCAACCTGCATTGGCACACCATGAACAGCATGCTTGCAGCGCGCTCACTGAATGACTCGGTCGTAACACTTACAAAGGCTGAAAAGCTGGACGCACAAACCATGGCTGCGGCCTCGAAGCCCTTGCAGGATGCACTGGATGCCGCACGCACTTATCTCGCAACTCATCCCGACGAAGGCAAGCCAGACCAGCGAAACATGGACCCGGTATGGACGACCATCAGTAGTGATCTGGATCGAGAGTTAGGCGCGGCACGCGATGCGCAGACAGCGTTGCCTGCCAACGGCCCGCTTACAGACGTCGACAAGAAAAAAGCCAGGTATCCACTTCAAATGGTCATGTATTACTACAACCAGGCTGTAAAGAGCTTCAACGATGCAGCATCCATGGGAGTCAGCAGGTAAATCACCTCAGAGCGATCGCCAAACACACCAAATGCCGCGCAAAACAAAGTTCGCGCGGCATTGCATGTATTACAAGAATTATTCGATGAAGCCGGCTATCCCTGAACTGTTTTTGCGTCTGTGCTCGCATTGGCCTTGATTGCTCCGCAGGTGCGGCAGAAGCGGGAAAATGCTGTCTGCCGAGTATCACACTGAGGGCAATGGATATAGACCAGCAGGCCGCAATGCATGCAATAGTTGCTCTTTGTGTCGGCAACATCAAAGGGACGCTCACACCCAGGGCACACGCCCTTTACCAGGCGCAGCTGAGCTGTATCGTAGCCCAGATCTTTGCGACGCTCTTCTTCTGGAAGCTGCTCCGCCAGCTTCTGCTGTTCGAGATAACGACGCAACGCGCGAATGGCGTAGCTACCGCATAGCACAGTCACAACAATGCCTACAATGTAGCGGACATACCCTCCATAGCTGGGAAGATAGGGCACGAGCTCCACAAAGAAGGTAAAGAGAGCAAAGAAGATGAAGCCCCAGACAAACGGCCACTGTGAGCTCTTCCGTGCTTTAAGGAAGAGAAACCATGCGACCAGCAGAAGCGGCAAGGTGAAGGCAAGGCGCATAAGAAAGACATGCAACGCCACCCGGTGCATTTCCTTGTCATAGAGGACTTGCGCATCTGCCTGAGCCTGATCAATGACTGCCTGGTGCTCCTGTTGCGGCTTTAGCAGGCTTTCTCTCTGCTTCTGGATGTGATCAACATCCTCCTGAAGCTTCTGCTCGTTCGCCTTTAGATCATCAAGCTGCCGAGTTCTCTTAATGACCTCCGCGTCCTGATTCGATTGCCCAGTGGCCTGGCGGGTCGCAATCCAATTCTGAAATGTGTCATGGGCATCGCTAGACTCCTGCTGTGCATGCTCATATTTCGCGGTCGCCTGGTCGAGAAGTTTCTGATTGTCGTCCAGTGCAGCTTGATCCTTAGCAAGCAGTTGCTGCACCGTAGCCACCTTAGACTGGTCGACATAAGAGTCGACACTGCGCGGAGGCACTACACTTGGAAGATCACTTACAACAAGTCGGCCAAGACCTACCAGGAATCCGCCGAAGAGCACAGCAATAAGCCAAAGCCCGCGCTGAAACCACTTCTCAGAAAGTCGCAATTTACTCATTCATTCTCCTTAGGCCATAGATCCATGTCATATTTCATTGTGGCCATGCAACATGAAAATCGACAAGGTGCACCGGGACTGCTGGAGAATATTTTTCACAGGTAGATCGTAGCGAGACCATCACCTATTTCAGAGCGGCGTAGACAAAACTCGAGACAAGTAAAACTGCAAAATAGCGCTATGGCAGGTGCGTATGGCGACGACGCACGAGATAGAGCAGAATACCGCCCATAGCCCATATAGTGCCGACTGAGAGCGCAAGTCGGCCAAGATTGCCCCAGAGAAAGCAACAGGTAGCAAGGCCTCCTAACGCAAAGAGGATGCTAGGCCATTCGCGGCGTGCATCGCTACGAATGGCACGTACTGCGGCAGCAAGGTTAACTCCCATAAAAGCGAGCAGCGCGCCGTAGTTGAGCAGCTCAGTGCCCAGCTCATAGCTGAAGCTGAGCGCGCCGATGAGTGCAATGGATCCGAGTAGAAGCACATTGTTGCGCGGCACACGCGCACCGCTGGAGACTTGAGCGAAGAAGCGGCGAGGCAGCGCACCATCCTGCCCCATGGCATAGAGCAGGCGTGCAGCACCGAGCTGCGAGGCGAGGCCAGAGCCCATGTTAGCGAGAAGCAGCGTGCCATTGACAATGAGGAAGAGGATCGGTCCGCCCAGGCGTTGCGCAACATGGACATACGCTGTGTCGACATCCGGGAAACTCGCACCGCGCGGCCAGATAAGCTGCGCTAGATAGACTTCGAGGCTCGACAGAATGCCGGTGACCAGGCATGTAAGCACGATAGCACGCGGAATATCTCGCTGCGGGCGCACAGCCTCATCGCTCAGCGTAGAGATGCCGTCAAAGCCAATATAGGTGAGCACTGCGATGGAGGTGCCACGCAATAGGCCGCTGGTGTTCCAGGTTTGTGGATCGTAGAAGGGATGCGTAAAGAAGCCGGGCTCTGGATGGTTAAGTTGAAGGAGCCAGTGGATGGCTTCGGCGATGATCAATAGGATTACCAATCCTAGAGCAATCGCCATGCCACGATTGATACGCGCAGAGGTTTCCACACCACGGCAGTTGAGCGCGGTGAAGAGCACAGCAAAGAACGTGGCCATGAGTGGGTAGGGCACGTGAGGTAAGAAGTTTATCGCCGCCCGCGCGCACCAGATAGTGCAAATGAGCGGGTTAAGGACGTAGTCAAGGATAAGGCACCATCCGGTCACATAACCGAGACCCGTGTGGAGCTCTTTACTGACATAGAGAAAAGCCGAGCCCCCTTGTGGATAGGCCTGCGCCATGCGCCCGTAACTAAAGCTGGTAAAGAGCATGGCTACCATGGCGAGCAAGATAGCGGTAACGACGTGGCCGTGCGCAGTAGTGTAGATGACACCGAAAGGCGGCATGGGCGCAGTGGGTTGCACCAGAATGATGCCATAGAGGATGAGATCCCAGAGCATCAGTCGGCGCTGCAGGCCGTGATTGGTATCTGCCTGTGCCGCGCTGTTAGTCACCATGCGTATCAACCTTGATCGGAGCTACATTCCAGCCGGATATTTCTATAACCGGATGTGCGGTGCTATGTGGTTCCGAAGCTTCAGGTAACTCAGCGATAAGAGTAGTGGATTCCCCGGGTGCAAGCTCGATCCAGTTATCAGACCAGAGAACAGGTGCAACGAGTGCTCCCTCAGGCGTGCGCATATCGGCGTGCACCTGGAAAGCCAGAGCGTTGGAAGGGTTGCTCAAAGTGATCTTGACTGCGTGTGCGCTGGATGCAGTTTCGGCGTGGACTTCGAGTTTTGCTGGCGCAAGATGTGTGAGCGCGCTGAGGTCTTCGTAACGCGAGGCCGGTGTATGCGTGTAATCGGTACGGGTAAAGTCGAAGGTAGTAAGCATGACGGGGACCCAATAGAAATTGCGACTAACTTCTTTGCCTTCTGAGTCGACAAGCGTGAGCGAGACGAAGAGAATACGCTCGGAGCCGGTGTAGAGTGACTCGGGCAGAACAATAAGTTGCTGCACACTATCAGGCGCGAGGCTTACCATGCGATCCGACGCATACACCTGATTCCACTCGAGATTGTGCACGCGGATCGATGCATGCAGCGCGGAGGTGGGCGTGTAAGTACTATTCACTACAACGACGGAACGATCGTCATAGGAGTACTGGATGTGCAGCGGCTCGCAGGCACGCTTAACAGCAAAGTAGCCAGCATCTGCATCGAGATTGTAATCGTATAAGTGCCAAATCATCGAAGGCCACGCATTATTCAGCATCCATTGCACGACACCCGTACTCGAGTACTTATTGCGCGAGTATGCCTCAAACATGGCACGTTCAGAATCGTAGGTCATGGTCTGCGCTATGCGTTCATAGTCCGCAGCACTCGCGGGCTTCTCGTAGATAGCGGTCATTGCTCCATCGAAGACGTTCAAATCTTTGAATTCACCGCCTCCATAGTGAAGGCTCCACTCCGCAGCAGGCGGCCACGCTTCCGGCTCTTTGAGGAAGAGCTTGCGGCTGGCGAGCGATGGGATAGCAGGACCAGGACTGGTTTCGGTATTGAAGCCGTAGGCTCCACCAAACTTCGAATCAACATACCAATAACTAGGCTCGACGTAGTCATACGGACCCGTCATTTTCACACCGCTGGAGCCGGAGTTAACGGTATCTGTGGCAGATGCTGAGGCGATGATGGGCGTGGGCCAGTGTACAGACGCCTCGACATCAAGATAACTGCGCTCGACATCCGCAGGAGGCGCATTGTCACTGCCGTTGAGCCACACGAGCAGGCTTGGATGCTGACGCAGGCGAAGGAGCTGATCACGTAGTGAGGCCGCAGCAATCTTGCGATCTTCGTTGGTCCAGGTCTCCCACTTCTCCCAGTGATCGCAGCAGCACCATCCCAGCATGACGAGAATCCCATGCTGGTCGGTGAGGCGGAAAAAGTCTTCGCTCTCGAGCTTTCCCTCGAGGCGGATGCTGTTAAGGTGCATATCCCCAACCATGCGGATCTGCTCGCGGAGGCGCTGCGGATCATTGCGCAGGAGCATGTCCTGCGACCAGCCTGCGCCGCGGATGAGGATAGGTTTGCCGTTGACACGAAAGAGGCGACTACCGTTCGCAGTGAGCTCGGATGTCACTTCTCGGAGACCAAACTCAGTGGACTGCCCGTCGGTCTTTACGCCGGAGACGGCAACCTCCATCTTAAGCTGCTCGAGGTGCGGATCGCCCATCTGCGCAGGCCACCACGGCTTCGGATGTTCGATGCGCAGCGCGGTATAGTGAGCGGGAGTAAAAATGACGGTCTTATCTTCGTTTGGCTGAAGTGTAACGGCCTGGGTGATGGCCACACCCGCGACGGTTCCGCTCACCGTAGCATCGACGACGTGATCGGCGGCGTTATGCAGTTCAGCATAGACGGTAACTTCTGCGGCTTGCAGCGTTCCATCAGTAAAGTGCGTGGTTGCCATAGGCGAACGCAGCGTGACAGAACCGGTGGAGACGAGATCCACGTCGCCCCAGAGACCCATGTCCTTATCCGGGGGCGCCGGGTTCCAGTCGACCCAATTAATGCCGAGGTCTTTCTCTGTAGGCGCGAAGACCTCGACGGCAACGGTGTTTTCACGACCAGGCTCAAGCGCGGAGGTTACATCGAAATCATACGTACGGTAGGCGCCGGCAATCTGATTCTTGTCTGCGATGTGATGGCCATTCACCCAGAGCTCACCGCGATAGTTGATGCCCCCGAAGTGCAGCCAGGCATGTGCACCCTTGCCAGATGCGGGCGCAGAGAATGTTTTCCGGTACCACCAGCCGCAGCGATAAGGGCTGTCATCGGGCATAGGAAGATTGGCGAAGTTATGACCTACGGGATAGCTCATACCGGGGAGTTTACGGAGGTTGTCGCTAAAGTAGGGGTCAGGGAGAAGCTTCGCCTTCACCTGCGCGGCGACCACAGTCGACGGAATAGAAGTTGCGATCCACGAGGTATCGTCGAAATCGGTTTTCGAAACAGCGGCGCCATCTGCAGTGACAGCGCCGATGCCTGAACATGTAGAGGCCAGCTTCCAGCCGTCATGAAAAACGGTGGTCTCCGCGCTGGCGAGGACAGGCAGCGATAGAAAAGCCATGACGAGAGCGGCGATGGAACGAGCGGACGTCATACTTGGGACTCCCTCTATTTTCTTGAAAGCGTAGGCGGTGCTTATGAATATTCAATCGTTTCAATATTCTGACTCGATTATTTCAACGACTGTCAAGACGTTTGCGGCGCCCTTTTGATGACTCGGATTTGCGGTAGAGCGCAGTGGAGCTGCGGACGATAAGCTGAGGCGCTGCCTTGTGAACGCGAGCACGCTCACGGGCCTGCTGGGGCGCAGCCAGGCGTTCGAGCATGCGCTGTGCTGCGTGTTCGCCCATGGAACGCAATGGCTGACGGATCGTGGTGATGGCAGGCGTAGCCACACGAGCAGGCAACACATCGTCGAAACCTATAACCGAGCAGTCCTGCGGAACGTGGATGCCCATCTCGGCAAGGCCGCGCACAACACCAAGCGCAGTAAGGTCATCGAAGGCGAGAACTGCGGTGAAGGGGCGGCCGGTGTTTACAAGACGCTTGGCAATTTCGCGGCCTCCCTCAAATCCGTGCTCGGCATCACCGAAGGAGGGCAGCTGCTGCACAAGAAGCGGATCGAGCGCAATGCCGCACTCTTCGGATGCTCGTTCGACGCCGAGCCAACGTGGCTTGCTGTCAAACATCTCGTGCGGGCCGGTGATAACAGCGATCCGACGATGACCTAGTCCGGCAAGATGCCGAAGCGCCTGTGCGCCCCCCTCTTCATTGTCGAGCAGGAATGAGCTGACACCGCGAGCGCTGAGGTCACGGCCAATGATGACAATGGGCACCGAATTCTTGCGAACATCTGCAAAGAGATTCGCCTCGTCAAAAACCCAGCTCGCGATAACGATGACACCTTCCACGCGACGCTCAAGCAGCAGCCTGAGATGCTCGTCAAACAGGCGGCGCTCGGTCTGAGCGTCCAGCACCATGGGCAGATACTCCGAGCTTTGCAGTGCGGAGTGAATGCCGCGCACGATGGGCACGCAATAAGGATCTGACAGGTCGAAGGCAAGTACGCCGATAGTGCGCGAGCTGCGCTTACGGAGAGAACGGGCAAAGGCATCAGGATGGTAGCCGAGATGCGCCGCCGTAGCGCGGATATGCTCGCGCGTGGTGGCAGCGACATGGCGCGAGAGTGGCGCCTCACTGAGCACGATGGAGACGGTGGAGACGGAAAACCCCGCGGCGTGTGCGACATCGCTGAGGGTGACATGTCCGGACTTGCGCTTGGCCATCACAATACCTTTGCCGGGCTCCGGCCGGCGACGGGTGAGTTCCTGAGGAATACCACACCAGATGCGGGATGGAGCGGGAAAATATTTCTTCTTGACAGGGTCTCAGGTTCCACTTAACTTCCTTGCACACGATATTCAAACGATTGAATAAAGAAAAGTAATTTTACACACGGAGACTGTTTTATGGCGCGCAACGCAACAAGTATTGCCCTGCTGACTTTGCTGGCACTCTGTTGCTGGCTCCTTCCTGGCAAGCTGGAGGCTCAGGCTGGACGCGGCAGCGTGAGCGGCACGGTGACAGACTCCGGTGGCGCGGTGATCCCCAAAACAGCGATCACGCTCAAATCAACGAAGACTGGGTTAGTGCTCACGGTGACGACGACCGATGCCGGCCTATACACCTTTGTTTCGGTCGATCCCGGTGTATACCAGCTGACCGCGGCGCATGACGGCTTTGAAACCCAGGTGCAAAAGAATGTACGCGTAACGGTAGACCAGGCGACGAGTGTGAACGTGCGCATGGCGGTGGGTTCTCTGACGCAAACAGTAACGGTGGATGCCTCGAGCTCGCCGGTGGACACCTCGAGCGCAACGGTCGGACAACTGATCGGCGCCGAGACCATCGACCGCGTGCCGCTGCTGACGCGCGACGTTTACCAGCTGGTACAGCTGAGCGCGGGCGTGGCGCCGGCCAACGGCACCCCGAATGCATCAGACACTCCGGGCATTTTCAACGCTCGCTCTCTGATCGACGTTTCGTCGTACACCATCAACGGATCGCTGCAGGGCAACGTGTTCTACATGGTGGATGGCAGCCCAATCGGCATTGCGGAAAACAATGTAGCGACGATCATGCCCGCCTTCCAGGTGCCAGAGGATGGCGTCGAAGAGTTCCGCATGGAAACGCAGAACACGCCGGCGAGCTATGCGAGCGGCGGCGGCGGCGTGATCAGCCTGGTGACTAAATCCGGCGGAAACAAGCTGCACGGCGATGCTTTCGGATATTTCCGCCCAAACGCCATGGCGGCGAATGACTTCTTTTACAAGCGCGACAATCCGGGCAAGCCTCCGCTCGATTTCCATCGTTACCAGGAGGGCGGCGCAATCAGCGGACCGATCCTCAAGGACAAGCTCTTCTACTTTGCCGACTACGAGGCCACGCAGCAGGAACAGCTCGAGAACGGCTACTATACCGTGCCGACCGCGGCTGAGCGCACGGGCGATTTCTCCTCCGACAGCTTCACCATCTACAACCCGCTGGTGGCCGACAACGCAGACGGCACACGACAGGCGTTTTCCGGCAACGTCATTCCTGCGTCTGACCTGGACACAGTGGCGCAGTACTTCGCGAGCAAGTTCCCACAGCCAAATCTGACCGGCACCGGGCCTTACCACACGAACAACTACACCGGCTCCGGGCTCGATCCGCAAAATGCACAAAAGTTCGATGTGCGCATGGACTATGCACTGAACGAAAAGAACAAGCTCTTCGGGCGCTTCTCTTTTGGACGGCTGGATTTCGGCAACGCCGATCTCTACGGCGCAGATAACATGTTCGACCCAAACTACTACGTGAATATTACGAACACACGCAATGTAGTGCTCGGCGATGATATTACGCTCTCGAAGAGCTCGCTGCTGCAGCTGCGCTACTCCTTCACGCGACACTACGAAGACCAGACAGGCGACCCGCGCCAGAGCGGCTATGACATCACGACGGCCGGATTTCCGTCGTCGCTGGCGAGCGAGGTGCTCTACAAGCAGATTCCAGTGATGACTTTTGGAACCACGGCCTCAATCGGTGGCACCGGCAATGAAGACACGTTTCTTTTCGCAAGCGAGAACAGCGATGTGGGTGCAACCTACACCAAGCTGCTAAGCAAGCATGAACTAAGCACGGGCTTCGAGTGGCAGAAGAAGTTCATGAACATCGGACAGCCAGTTTCTCCGGCCGGCTCCTATGCCTTCGACAACACAGCAACCAGCTCAACCGCGACAGCCGGCGATGGCAGCGACTTTGCCAGCTTTCTGCTGGGCATGGGATCGACACCAAGCAATGAGACTGAGAACTTTACCAAAGACGTCTTCGCAGCAGAAGCAAATCCGTACTACGCGGCGTTCTTCCAGGATGTCTTTCACGCGACACCGCACCTGACCATCACTGCTGGACTTAGGTGGGAGATTTTCGGCGGACGTACGGAACGCTTCAATCGCCAGGAATCCTTCGATCCCGCCGTGCAGTACAGCCTGGATGGTATTGGGCTGACAGGCGGCGAGCAATTCGTGACCTCGGGCCACCGCTCGGCCTTTGATACGAACTGGAAGAACGCAGGACCGCGCGCAAGCTTTGCGTGGGAGACGAAGCCGGGTACCGTAGTGCGCGGCGGTGCAGGCATCTACTATGGGCCGAGTACCTCAATGGTGGCCAACCCCGTGTTCAACACCGATGGCTTCAGCTCGGTAACCACCTGGAACGCGACCCAGTACAACTCCGACGGCAACACGGTAATGCTTAACCCGTTAAGCAACCCTTTTCCGGGCGGAGTGGTACAGCCTACAGGCTCCTCGCTCGGCGCGGCTACCAACATCGGCGTGGGCCTGAATACAGTAATCCGTAACCCAAGAACGCTGACCACCTATAACTACAACCTGGGCGTTGAGCAGCAACTTCCCGGGCGGATGGTCTTTACGCTGGCCTACGTGGGCAGCCGCGGGCTCTTTCTGCCGCTGGGATCTGTGGATCTGAATGTGATGTCGATCGGCGAGATCGCGCGCTACGGCACCTCGTTGTGCGTGGACGGCAGCAACGGCTGCCAGATGGTCTCGAACACATGGGAACCGATCCTGCCGGCGACCAATCCCTACTATGGCGCAAGCCAGGTGCCGCTGTGGCTCTCGCTCGAGCCCTATCCACAATTCAACAACGGATCGTTCGGCAACGGCGTAACGGTCTACGGCTATCCCGGCGCAGACTCAAGCTACAACTCGCTGCAGACCAAGCTCGAGAAGCAGCTCAGCAATCACTTCTCGACCATTGCCAGCTTCACCTGGTCCAAACTGCTGACTAACGACAGCCAAACGCCGTTGAGCTTCGTGGGCTACCACTCGGGAGCAGCGCAGGACTGGCGCAACCTGAACCTGGAGCGCGCAGTGAGTTCACAGGATGTAAAGCTGCAGTTCAATTGGCAGGCATCATACGAGTTGCCCATCGGCAAGGGACGGCTGATCAACCTGCACGGCATGCAGGATTCACTGCTGGGCGGATGGACGCTGAACACCATCCTTTACCTGAGCACCGGCGTACCGATCGCCTCACCGACGGGCACGGGCAATCCTTACTTCAACCAGCGCGTGAATCTGGCGTGCGATCCGGGCGCGCATGCTCAACACTCAGCCGATGAGTGGTTCAACTACACATGCTTCTCACAGCCGGCCAGCTATTTCGCGGCAGGCACCGCACCAGCTTATCTCGGGAGTGTACGCACAGATGGCGCACACAGTGCGGATGTATCGCTGTACAAGGGCTTCGCGATGCTGGGTGAACGAAACTTGCGGCTGGAGGTTTCCAGCTACAACGTAACGAACACGGTGCAGATGGGATACCCCAATGTCTTCTGGGATCCGGCCGAAGTAAGCGACCCATCGGTAATGGCGGGCTTCGGGCAGATAACCGCGGCAGCCAATCTGCCACGCCAACTGCAATTTGGCGCGCGGTTCACCTTCTAGCCCGCAGCAGAAATACACAGGCCGCACGTCTCAAGATCAGAGCGCATGCGGCCTGCAGGTTTTAGCGTATCTGGATCGGCAGAGATAAAACAGGGGCTTCGGCTGCGCATACCACCGCGTCGTCGAAGCCCATGCGGTTTTAGAAGGTGAACTTCGCCCCGAATTCCATCGTGCGCTGTTCGTAAACCGGGCTGCTTGAGGTGGAAGTGATGGTGCCCACCGAAGAAGGCGTCGAGATATTCGAAGCGGGAACGCCAAAGTTCGGGTGGTTGAAGCTATTGAAGGTATCGCCTCTGAGCTGCACGTTGTAGCGTTCGCCCCAGGAGATATTCTTCATCAGGTTCATATCCATATTCCACCAGCCAGGCCCACGCAGCATGTCATAGCTGGAGTTGCCCATGGCAGCGTAGGTGTTGCCGTCTGTGCTGGCATAGGAACCAGGCGCGGAGAAGGCTGCAGGATTGAACCACTCTGCATTCGTCTTGTGCTTCGGATACAGCGGCACACCAGCCACACGATTCGCCCGGGTTGAAGTGAGTCCAACCGTGTTGCTTGGGGTGTTCGCAGTCACAGTAAAGTAAGTGCCCTGCTGGAATGTACCCACGCCGGAATACTGCCATCCACTGATGATCGTATTCAGCACGCCGCGAGCATTGCCTGCGATCAGATGTCCGTGGCCGAAGGGCAATTCGTAGGTGTAATTCAGATTCAATACCTCCGGCACCGTGCCGCTGGCCGGACCATAAGAATCGTTCACGTTGACGCCGGAGGGATTGAGCAGGTTCTCATTGCCCAGGATGCGAGTCCACTGATATTCCGCATTCACGCTCAGGCCATGGCTGTAACGTTTGTGCAGACCAACCTGAAGCGAATTCATGTCGGAGTGGAAGACAGGAATCGTGTTCAGCGTAATGGAAGAGAATGGCTGCACGTTATAGGTTTTCTGCGGTGAAGCATTGATCAGCGGATATTGCTGCACGTTCAGGTTGATGGTCGTGGTACCCGGACCCTGCACATTATTCTGCTTCAGATTGTGCTGGCCGACGTAACCGACCCGCAGATCGAAGCCATCCCCAAGATCGCGCTCCACCGCCAGATTGTATTGCTCGGTGTAGGGCGTCTTGCTCTTGGCCTGCGCGCCTACCGAGGGATTGGAGCTGTAAGCACCCGTCGAAGCGAAAGGATCGCTCATGGTGAAGTAGCCGCTCGAGGTCGCAGTGCTGCTGTTGGTATGCGTAACCGTAGCGGTGAAGGGCAGGTTATCGATTTCCGTGTTCGTATACTGCGTTGGAACCAGGTTGTAATAGATACCGAATGCTCCGCGCACCACCGTCTTGGGCGTCGCTTCCCAGGCAAAGCCCAGGCGAGGCGCGAAGTCATTCTTCGGATGGCCGAGATAATCCCAGGGATTGCTGCTCATCTTCGCCTGAGCCGATGTCTCGATCACGCCATAGGACTCAAGCGAGCTGACATAGCTGCTGACAGCGCTCGCAGGAATCGAATCTCCAAAAACAACCAGCTTGCCCTGCTCAGGAATATAGAGTGAATTCCGTCCGTAGGGGTCCTTCTGGAACCACTGCAGGTCGTAGCGTAGACCGTAATTAAGAGTCAGCGTGGGGAGCGCTTTCCAATCGTCCTGAATGAAACCGGCATACTGGTTTTCTTTTTCACGGATGTTATAGCTGGCCGGATTGCCGTTGACAGTCTTATCTGGCACGCCGAGGAGGAAGTCGGCAAAGGGCACGCCGGAGTAGGTCGTCGTATTGCCGAAGTCGAAGGAGCCGTTCGAAACGATGCTGCCGGAGTAGTAGTTGCTCCATACCCACGAGAAGCCCGTCTTGATGGTGTGCTTCGAGAAGACCTTGGTGAGTGTCGGCTGGAACTCGATATCCTGCTCCAGGCCAGCATGTCCACCACCGGAGTCGCCGGTGCTGGTGAGGTTCTTGATGGCAATCGTCGGTGCGCCGCCGTATTCAATGGAGCCCAGACCGGAAATAAAAGATCCGAAGTTGACGTCATTGACGTGCGGCTGACGAACGATGATCAGGTGCAGATACGAGGCAGGCACATCGAGCACCAGGGTCGGCGAGAAGGTGTGCGTCCAGCCCAGGATAGTGTCGGCATTGTGCTCGCCATCGGCGCTGTAACCACCCTGCAGGCTGTCCGTCCAGCTGGCGGGATACGGGCCGTAGAAGGCGCGCATGAACGTGCCACGTAGCTGGTCCTTCTCAGAGAGCTTGTGATCGAGACGCAGAGAGAAACGCTGCGCCTTCTGCGTGTAGTCGATCAGCTCATACGTGTTGGTCGTATCGCAGCCCGAGGTGGTAGGCGTCGGATAGAGCAGCTTCAGCAGCTTTAGAGACACCTGGTTGATATCGCTCGAAGGAATCTTGTTTCCGTTGGCCGTGTAATAGTCGGTGCCCGTCATCGGATTGACGATATGAACGCTGGTGCCGGTGCTGTTGCAGGCGCCGCCGGCCAGAAATTCGCTGAAGTCGCCGTTGCGCTCATCCTCTGTAGGCTGGATCGTGTTTGCGCTGGAAGAAAAGGTGTAGGCATAGCGCTCGTAGGCGGCAAAGAAGAAGGACCGGTCGCGGCCATCATAAAGATGCGGGATAAAGATCGGCCCGGAGAAGTTGCCACCGTATTCATTGCGCTCATAAGGAGGACGAGCCGAGGTCTTTTCCGGCGTCACAAACGAATAGGTCTTGGCACTCGTTCCCTTCGAGCGGTTGAACTCCAGCAGCTCGCCGTGAATGCGATTGGCGCCGCCCTTGGTGGCAACGATGATCTGCCCGGCCTGCCCGAATTCCGCGGGCGCGCCGTTGGTGATGAGCTTGAATTCCTGCAACGCATCGATGGAGGGGATTTCAGCCTCGGAACGCTGCAGCGAAACTTCTTCGTTGATCGTGCCGTCGAGCGTGGTCGCCATGCCGCCATAGGAGTTACGGCGTCCTGTGCCCAGCGAGAGCGTCACGCCCGTGGCCGGAACCGTATCCTGTGCCGTCGAGAGGTTCTGCACGCCCGGAGCCAGGATCATCAGTCCGAGCACACTTAACCGGCCATTGAGTGGCGTGTTCTGGATGTTATTGCTGTCCAGCGTCAAGCCAATCGAGGACTGCTCGCTCTGGAGCAGTGGCGTCTCAGCCGTCACGATGACCTTTTCCTGGGCGCCACCCACCTTCAAAGAAGGATTGACCTCCAGCGCCTGATCGATCGAGAGCACCAGATTGTTCTCATCGAAGCCCTGAAAACCGGGAGCCTCGACATGGACGAGATAATGCCCAGGCCGCAGATCCGCCACCCGGTAATTTCCCGTTGAAGACGAGGTGATGACATGCTGCGCGTTCGTCTCCAGATCGGTCACGGTTACCGTCGCACCCACCACCGGCGCACCACTCGGATCGGTCACTACGCCGCCGATTGTTCCAGTCACGCCCTGTCCAAAGGCGCGCGACCCCATGCAAATTGCCGCCAGAGCAAGCAGTGCTGCGCAGTGCATAGGCGCAGATCGATGCCCTCGGAGGCGTAGCCTCTTCCCAAGAGTGTTCATTGTTTCTCCCTTACAGTCTTCCGCGCGCCATCCTCGATCGGGAGGTGCGGATGCCCTCAACCTAGCAAGGTAAAAATGCTGGAGGCAGGTACTTTCACGGTCACTCTCACTGTGAAAGCGGCCTGATGCGCGGAGAGATTGCAGGAGTGTAAATACAGGGTTTCAGTAGGGTTACAACGAGGCTTAGAGCTGGTGATAGCAGAGCACACTGCTCTCGTGCGGATCGCCGCGAAGGTTCCTGGTAGAGATCAGAATCTCGAAGTGAGGTATCCCCTGCTTGCTGGAAATACGCTCCAGCAGGCTCGAAAATCCATGGCTGAAGAGAAACTCCGTGGCCGCTTCGGTTCCAGCTCGGCTCGTCCCGCCTACCAGCAAAGAGGAGCCTTGCCCATCCAGGCCGGGGAGATAGGCCACGATGCCATAAGCCTCATGCTCGGATTCGCCGCCTACTTCGAAGTAGCGCGCCTGCTCTCCCGTCTTCGGCTTGCGGTTCAGGATCACATTCCGGTGAGAGCTCTGGTCGTAATCGACGACGAAATCCATATACGGCGCATAGAGATCGACCCACGGATTCGATCTGGGCCCGCCGATCAGGACCGAATTCGATTCCCCGAGTTCCTTCAGATTCAAATCCCGCGCAAAGCGGATATGCGCCTGCGTGTGCCGCGCGCCGGCAAGCTGTCCCAGATTCCAGGCCAGGTTTAGATCAGCCATATTCGTATATCGGCCGAAGGCGATGCTGCGCTTCACTTCGTCCATATCCGGAGGCGCATAGCCATCCTTGTCTCCGGTGTCCTTGCCGTTTAAATACCGGTGACTCATGTAGTCATCGAGCGCCACACGCTTATCATCGATCTTTTCCAGCAGCACCAGACTGCTGTCCGAGGGCACGATGATGACCTCGCGCTTCGTACTCAGCAGCGAGTCCCAGAAAATGGCTTCCTTCGTCTCCCGTGTATGGGTCCAGTATCGAAATCCCTGATAACCCAGGAATGCGATCAAAGCCAGAATCCAGACAAGCGCTCCCCCGAGCATCAGGCGAGACGCCTGAAAGCCCCAGGACCACCGGCGTTGCGGGAGCGCAAGCGATTCCACCTGTGATTTGTCGGAGGAAGACGCACGCAGGCCTGTTTCGGAGCCAGCCCCAACACGCAGCAGCTCCTCTGCGGATTCGCTTTCTGCACTTCCCTGCGGATAAGGGTCGAAGTGCGGCACATAAGAGCCCTTGGGAACAGACAGCACAAAGGGCTCGTCCTTGCCTTCGGTGGCAAAGTACTCTTCCAGCCGCTGCCGAAGCTGGCGAGCCTGGGAACGCACGATGCTGTCGTCGCCGACGTGATAACCTTCAGGCCGTCCGAAGACATGCACGCCCACGCGCTGCTCATTCAAGCGGTTGGCCAGCCCAAGGCGCTCCTGTTCACAGATAAAGCGCAGAAATGCCGACAGCCTGGGGGCACGACGGAATTGATCGGAAGCTAAAACGCGCTCCATCAACTCTCGTCGCCGCTCCACATCCATCGCTTCGCTGCGTCCTATTGTCTGTGTTGTGGCCACGGGGAATTCACTTTTATCTTATCGATTCCTGCGGGAATCCCTTGGCCACTGCTTGTAAACAATCCGAAAAAAATCACCGTGAAGCAAAGCCGCTCCACGGTGAAATCATCTGTATCGCAAGGCTTCCGGACTTGTCCGTCTGGCAGACACTGTCTTGCACAACACCTCTATATAGAAGGAATGCTTAACGTGTATCTCCGTCGTCCTCGCCGCAAAAACACAACTGCCAGCTCACTCTACGAGAGAGCACAACAGAGGACAGCCGCTGAATAGCCTGAACGCTGGACGTGGAAAATGTACGGTGTGATTGGCTACGAAGGGTGATTCGGACAGACGTGCTTGGAGGCGCGGGTCGGAATCGAACCGACGCATAAAGGTTTTGCAGACCTCTCCCTTACCACTTGGGTACCGCGCCCTGTAGCGGCAGAAAGCGCCTGCGGCTTAAACCCCGCGGCGCTCATGAAGCCAACACAGCGTTTACCCGGGGTGGGACAACGGTCTGGCTGACTGGAGCGGGAGACGGGACTTGAACCCGCGACCCTCGCCTTGGCAAGGCGATGCTCTACCACTGAGCTACTCCCGCTTGGTACTTTTTAAGTATCCCATGAGCAGGGCTTAAGGTCAACGCCATCAGCCCTGTGGGAAATCCGCATCCGCTGTGGGAATTACAACGCGGAATGGATCACCCGTCCCGCACCCGCTTCGACACCCGTGATCCGGCCATCCCGCATGTGCAGAATGCGGTCGGCAATCGAGGCGGCTTCCGGATTATGCGTAATCATCAGCACCGTCTGCTTATAGTCGCGGTTGGAACGCTGCAGCATCTCCAGCACCGCGTCGGAGCTGGCCGTATCCAGATTCCCCGTCGGCTCGTCGGCCAGAATAATCGCCGGCTGCGTGACCAGCGCCCGTGCAATCGCAACACGCTGCTGCTGTCCGCCGGAGAGCTCCGAGGGCCTGTGATCCAGGCGATCGCTGATGCCCAGCATGTCCGTCAGATTGCGCAGATGCGCTTCATCCAGAGGCTCCGTACGCCCCGAGATACTGTAGGCAATATCGATATTCTGTCGCGCGGTCAACGTCGGCAGCAGATTGAACTTCTGGAAAACAAAGCCGATCTTCGATTTGCGCATCTTGGTTCGCTCGGCGTCGTTCAAGGTAGCAAAATCCACGCCGTCGATGACGATCCGTCCGCTGGTCGCCTGCGTCAGGCCGCCAAGCAGATAGAACAGCGTCGATTTGCCGCTGCCTGAAGGACCCACGATGCTGACAAACTCGCCCCGCTCTACCGTGAACGACGCGCTCTGCAGCGCCTTCACTTCCACCTTGCCGGAGCGATAGACCTTTTCCAGTTGTTCCGCTTGAATAATCGGCTGCACCCGCTTATTGTACCCGTCCGACTAGGAAGCCACGGCCGTGCGCAGATCGGTAAACAGCGGCTCGGCGCCCATCGGCGTCTTGCGCATCGCCGGCACACGAGGCACGCTCGTCTTCTTCGGCCCGCGCTTGCGCGCAATCATCATGCGGATGCGCTCGAGCATCTCGGCCGGAGCGCTGGCGCCCTTGGGCAGAAAGGCATCGGCCGCGCTGGCGCGATCGAAGGCCTTTACTGTGCCGCTCACCAGCATCATCGGAATCTCAGGCGTCATCTCCTTCATCCGGCGCACCATCTCATTGCCGTCCATCTGCGGCATCAGCAGATCGCTCACCACCAGGTCGATCCCACCCTGCGCGAAGACCTCCAGCGCGTCATAGGACGTTGTCGCCGCCAGCACGCGATAGCCGCGCGTCTCCAGCAAAAACTTCCGCACGGCCAGTGCCTGTTCGTTGTGGTCTACGCAAAGGATCGTCTTCTTCGGTCGCATCGTTGTCCTTGCTGCCTTGCTGCCTCGCAAAGCCCGTCAGTCTGCGGACACACGTCGAGCGTGCGAATCCCGCAATGGGTTCCGTTGGCCGCTTCCATGTCGTTAGAAAAAACAGGGCTCCTGCCGCATTGCTTGCGGGCAAAAACGCAAAAGAGCGTTCTGCCCGTGCGCACACGGGGCCGCTGTCCCTCATCCTCAGGATGCGGAGAGCATAGGACGGCTACACGCCGTGCACACATTCCCGCTGCTTGCGCCTTCTCGGAATACTCTCCGGAACATGGCAGCCAGCGTATGTGCGCGTGTGTCACGCGTCCTTTGCTCAGGTTCAGTTTTCAGTCAATCGGCGAAAGTTGCGCCCCGCTTTTCCCGGAACGCTTGCCAAGATTACGAAGCTCGCCGCCCCTCCGCAATAGGGAACAACAGGCGAAGAAAACATGATTTCCGCTGTGGAATACGGGTCCCAATTTCCTTACTGCTGTGAATACAGGAGTTGCGCTGTTCATCTCTTGTTGAAACTGTGTGAATCAATCAAGGAAAAAGCGTCCCTCTGCCACAAGAACAGTGCTGCCACCCACCCGCACTTCACTCACAGTGGCATCATTTCGTTGAAAAGAGCTGTAGATATCGCTTGGCCGCCGCATCTCGATGCCCTGCCGGAGATGCAGCTCTGCGCCCTCCGCCAGCACGCCCCGCGCGGCCAGGTAGGCAGTGGCACAGCCAGCAGCCGAGCCTGTCGCCGGATCTTCGCCGTTATAAAACTGCATCCGCGAGCGCCAGGCATGCGCACCCTCTTCTGCAATCACATAAAAGAACTTCGCATGCGGCCCATCGGCATCTTCCGCTGCAACGCGGGCCAGGTATTCATTCGCACGATGCCCATCCACACGCAGCCGCGTGAGCGCCTCCACGGAGCGCAGCGGCACTACACAGAACGGCAGCCCCGTCGACACTGTCTGCGGCAGCAGCTCGGCATGCAGATCCTCTACGGCCAACCCCAGAAGTGGAGCAAGCTCTTCCGGCTTATGCGTACGCCCAAAGACAGGCCTGGGCTGCGTCATGACACCGCGCTCGATTCCGCCGGAACGATGAAATGCAACTGGCACGCGTCCCGCCTTCAGATCGAGCACCACGCGCTCCGCATTGGCCCACTCCGGAAACAGCGCCCGGATCACCGTCGCCGTACCCAGCGTGGGATGCCCCGCAAAGGGCAGCTCTTCCTCCGTGGTAAAAATGCGAACCAGGACACCGCGTTCGCGCTCCACCGAGGCGTCGCGCCGCACGATGAAGGTGGTTTCGGAAAGGTTTGTCTCCCGCGCCAGGGCCTGCATCTCGTCCGTGCTTAACCCGCCCGCGTCCACAAACACAGCCAGCTGATTCCCCGCCAGCCGGTGCGTCGTGAATACATCGCACAGCTGATAGGCAAAGGCTCTGCGCCTCAACGCAGAGCCTGAAGAATGGTTCTCTGGATTCAAGTCTCACCGCGCCTCACCCGCGTGATCTTATGATCGCCGATGCAGCGGCCGACGCCTGCTATTTTTCGATCCTGACCGATGCTCCGACAGCTTCCAGTCGCTCGGCGAAGCGTTCCGCCTCGGCGCGGGAAAGCCCGTCGTCGGCCAGCAGCTCAAAACCGGGCCTGCCCAGCTTCGCGATCTCCTCGTCTTCAATATCCGGCCACAGCTCCCGAATCACTTCCAGCACCCTGGCCTTGGAAAAGCCGGTGTTCGTCACCATCACCCTGTACTCGTCGCTGCCTGGCGCAACATTCTCATCGGATGACTCCGTCGCTGGCGTCGCGAACGGAGAGGACGCACTCTTGGCAAAGGCACTGCCTTCTGAAAAGGGATTCCCGGCGGCAGCTTTCCCCTCTTGATTTCCAGATATCGCCTGATCGAGCGCCTTGCTGATCGAGGCTGCCGACGCAGCGAGGTCCGGTCGCTGGCTCAGCGCCTGGCGCACCGCGTCCTGGATCCCCGGATTGTTCTTCAGCCACTCCGCGCCCTGCTCCGTGCCATTGACCGTAACGGTCACGGTGCGGCGCGTGCCCGGTTGCTGCACATTGTCGGTCCCCAGCAGCGCATCCAGCTCCGCTTGTATCTCCTCTTCTGAAGGCTCCTCATCCGAGGGCACCTCATCGAAGGGCAGTGCCGTGTCCGCATCTGCGATGCGCACGCGCGCGCCGGACTCTTCAAGAGCCGCGCGCAGCGCCACCGCCTGGGGACTCGCGCCATCGCTCATAAGCATCGCCGGCACATTCTCCACCAGGTTCTTTGCATCGGCCAGGCCCAGATTCAGCGCCTTCAGCAGCACCTTGATCGTCCTGATCTTGTTGGGTCCGCAGTCCAGCAGCACCAGCGATCCCGGCACAATCGGAGCACGCGGAGCCGAGATGGCCGCGGCGTTCTTCTTCCTGCCGGACCGCGTGGCCAGCACAATCAGCAGGATCACCGCAATGATGACCAGATAGTGAAGCATCTCCGTGATACCACCTTTCTTCACTTACAAAATCACTTACCGGTACTGAGCAAAAACCAGCCCCTGCAAAGCTTCGGACTATCCGAGCTTCGCGTGCAGAAGAGACTCGCGCTGATGCAGCGTTTCGGAGATAGCCTTCAGCCCCTGTTGCAGTTCGGACTTGGACGCGATGAGCGCCGCGCCGTCGCCGCCTTCGGCCCTCGCACACAGCAGATCGGCCTGTCCCACCAGCAGCGCATCTTGCAACGCCAGCGCCTCGAGCGTAGCCGCTTCCTGGCGATAACGCTGCGTCATGCGGTCATTCTCCGGCACAGGCAGATTCTCGATCTGACCTTTGAGCCTGCCTATCTCCCGCGCCAGTAACTCCAGCGCCTGAGCCCCGGCAACGGCCTCGGCATCCGGAAACGGATGAGCACGGCTCGGCGGCGGAAGTTTCTCCCGCCGCCACTGCACTTCGCCTGCTTCTACCGCTGCCCGCGCCCGGCCGAGCAGCCAGGAGACCTTCGCCCGCACTAACTGGTCGTCGGCGCGAAGCTGATTTTCCGTGCGATAGAAGTTATAGCCCCAGCCGTAAAACAGATTGATCGCGACCTGCTGGAGCGCGTTTGCGTCATAAAAGTCCGTCATCACTTACTTCTGCAATCCGGTTTCCGGTCCGACAGGATAGAAACCCGTCGGTTGGCCACCAATATGGAACGGCTGACCGGCCGCCGCGTTCGGAGCCGAAACCAGTCCCTTCTCCGCCATCCGCAGCGCCAGGTAATAGCGGATCGCCTCCTGTGCGGTAAGACCGATCGCCTGCAGCGAGATCAGCTCGCGCATACGATCGTCCTTGGGCAGGATCAGCACCTTGAGATCGTTGAGCGTAATGCCATACACCTGCAGAAATTCGGTGAGATGGTTCTTCACTAACTCACGAATCTCCCCGATATGCTCGTTGATCTCCTCCATCTTGGTGACCTGGACCACCTGGTTCACCGCCTGCTCGATCGCCGGCCCGGCATAATCGGCCACTTCGCGGGTGTCGATGAAGTTGCCGTTGAAGGGGAGGTGCGTAATCAGGTCGAGAGCCGCCGCCTTCGAATCGATGTGGATGTAGTAATCCACTTGATAGGCCATCTCCGCCATCTCCGCGCTCGTGGCAATCCCCTGATTGCGCACCAGCAGCTTCGAGCGGTTGATGTAGATCACCTCGTAGACCCAGGGCGATGAGCCGCCGAAGAATCCCTGCGCGATCGATCCGAGGAGCGGCTTATCCGGCGTCTCCAGTGCATACTGCCCCGTGTCGTAGACATTCAGCACTGCGCCGCGCGACTTCAGCACGCAGAAATGGTTACTTTCCACCGTGAGCAACGAACCCGAGACGATGCTGTCGTCCGCGATCTTCACGGCCAGCCCCTTCAGACCCAGCAGGTCTGTCCCATCCGCCTGCAACGAAGTAATCACCTGGCGAGCGAGCGCCATATTTCCCATCCCTCTCACTTCGCCGCACGCGTTGATTGTGAGAAACAAGACCTGCGACGGCGAAGTAAGGCAGGCTCATCCCTGAATACACGGTATTTCTGAGGCTCTAAGATGCTGTAACCACAGGGCGGGATGGAGGCAGCTCCCAAAAGTTTTTGGCCCGCATCGCCGAGCTCTAATATTTCCCGGTTTGACATTCATGGGCTGCCTCTCTATGCTCAGGTACAAGAAAAAGCGGAATGCATCCCGCTCCTTCTACAGATTTCATGACGAACTTCGCTTCAACCCGCATGTGTCCTTGCTGCTGCTGCTGTCACAGCTGCGCCGTGCGGGTGCGTACCTAGAGCGAACTCACTCAGTCAGCTCAGTCGCCCACCCGCAGAGACCCTGCCGGTGGGTTTTTCCTTTTCACGGGCATCCTTCGTAACCAGCAGTACAGTCAGAGGCAAACGGAATGGCACTTCGCATCAACGACATCGCTCCCGATTTCACCGCTGAGACCACCCAGGGCACCATCCGCTTCCACGAGTGGATCGGCGACAACTGGGCCGTCCTTTTCTCGCACCCCAAGGACTTCACCCCTGTCTGTACCACCGAGCTCGGCGCCGTTGCCGCCCTCGAGGATCAATTCGCCGCCCGCGGCGCCAAGGTCATCGGCCTCTCGGCCGATAAGGTCACCGACCACAGCAAGTGGGCCGAAGACATCAAGGAAGTCGGCGGACACGAGGTCAAGTATCCCATCATCGGCGACCACGACCTAAACGTCGTGAAGCTCTATGACATGCTGCCGGCCGAAGAGGGCGACTCCTGCGAAGGCCGCACCGCCGCCAACAACGCGCCCGTGCGCACCGTCTTCGTCATCGGCCCCGACAAGCGCATCAAGCTGACGCTGGCCTACCCCATGACCACCGGCCGCAACTTCGACGAGATCCTCCGCGTGCTCGACTCCATCCAGCTGACCACCAAGCACAAGGTCGCGACCCCGGCCAACTGGAAGCAGGGCGATGATGTCATCATCACCGGCGCGGTTTCCAACGACGACGCGGCGAAAATCTTCCCCGGCTTCAAGACCGTGAAGCCCTACCTGCGCACCACCTCGCAGCCCCAGTAAGTTCGCTGTAAGATACAGAAGCACACTCCGCGCTCCCACCTCATGCAGCGCGGCGGAACGAAAGCAGAATCCGAGTAGATATACCCCGGAGGCACTCCTGCTGCGTGGATTTTTCCTTAAGAAAAATCCACCTGGTATGCAGTCAAAAGGGCACGGTTACTCGGATTTTGCTCTAAGAGCACCGGTGGCGAAGTGGCTAACGCGCTGGTCTGCAAAACCAGTATTCGCGGGTTCAATTCCCGCCCGGTGCTCCAACTCTCTTTCCTCTCTTAGCCGCACATCTTCCTTCTCCAAAATTCTGCTGACCGATGCAGCCTCTTGCATATCCACGCTTCGTGGAGCGCCTTCTCCTATCGATGCTCACGATAGAATGCCCAAGGCGCCCATCGCGCAGGAGAGGGATTCATGGACGTACGTGAACGGCTGAGAGAAGGCGTGCATCGCTTCCGCACCGAGGTTTACCCCCAGCACCGCGAGGAGTACACCCGTGCCGAGGTCGAACCCCAGCGCCCCCACACGCTCTTTATCTGCTGCGCCGATTCGCGCATTGAGCCCGAACGCATCACCCAGACCCGCCACGGCGAGCTCTTCGTCACCCGCAACATCGGCAATCTTGTGCCCTCTTACGGAGAAATGCTGGGTGGCGTCTCTGCCGTCCTCGAGTACGCCGTCTCCGCGCTCAAGGTGCAGCAGGTCGTCATCTGCGGCCACACCGACTGCGGAGCCATGAAGGCCCTGCTCGCTCCCGAGCAGACCGAGAAGATGCCCACTGTCCGCCGCTGGCTGCGCAATGCTGAGGCCGCGCTCTCAGTCGCCCAGGAACTCGAAGGTCCGGAAGACCTGCTCTCCCGCGTCACCCACCAGAATGTGCTCATGCAGATGGCACACACCCGCACGCATCCCTCGGTCGCCGGAGCGCTCGCTCGCGGCGAACTCGTCCTCTCCGGATGGATCTACGAAATCGGTTCCGGCAATGTGCTTATCTATGACGAGCAGTCGAAACAGTTCGAGCCTGTCCTGTAAAAAACGTAACCATATCAGGCGAAGATCAGGGTGCCCCGTCCAAGCTCCGCTTGGGCGGGAGAGCGAGCATTCATGCTGTATAGCCTGCATTCACTTAGGCCGCGTCAGCTAGTCCGGTAAGGCCCCGAATCCAGCTTGATGCGCCCCGTATCCTCGGCATTCTCCGTGACAAAAATCCGGTACTCGTCGCCGCCGGGCGAAACACGCACGATCACATGGCCTTCCAGGCTCTTGAGCTGCCGGAGGAATTGACTGTTCACCAGCCGGTTCGCCTCCATCGAGCAGGTCGCATACACATCGCGATCCCCCGGATAGAGCGCTCGGCTCAGCATCCGCCGCAACGGGACGATGGATGGGTGCCCCACATACCATGCCGGGATCACAAACGCCCGCGGGCGCAGCGCCTTCACAAACCCCACCCCGACCGCGTCGTAGTAGCCATGATGATCGGCCACCGCAACCTCGACCGGACCCGCCGCATGCGCGGCAGCCGTCTCGATATCACGCCAGGCCTCACCCGTCTCCTCCATATCGGAAGAGAGATCGCCGCCGGTGAAGTAATCGAACTTTCCGTAGCTCAATCGCAACGCAATCGAGCACATATTCTCGGTCGGATAGTCGCTCTTCGCGAGCGAGCTCAATGCAGGAAAGGTCTGCCTTGTTTCATCGCCCTTACCGGTCCAGACCTCGCCATTCGCCGCAAGATTCCGTACAGAAAATCCGGGATACCCGCGCCTGTTCTGCCTCAGCACGATCTGGCTCGCGCTGCCCACCTGGATGCGTTCTGTACGTTTACCCTGCTTTACGCGCGACTGCACATAGCCGAGATAATTCGTGGCATACGGTGCTGTTTGTTGTGTTGGATAGGTATAGTCCGGAAAGCCGCGATCGATCAGCGTGCGAATCGGCACCTTCGCATCCACATCCATCAGCCCTGTCAGCTTGTAATTGCCCTTCGGCGAAGACGGTTCATCTCCGCTCAGATCGCCAAGATGGTCGGGATGGATATGCGTAATCAGCGCATAATCGAGCTCACGCCGTCCCGCAGGCTGCATCACCCGCAGGATGTAATCTGCAATCCACTGCCCCGGACGCTCACTCGCATCCGGGCGCTGCGCACAGGAGACATCCGTGCCATCCTTCGTTGTCCCCGCATCGATCAGCAGCGTCGTGCCGTCCGGGCCCATCACGAAGGTCGAGTTCCCTCGTCCGTAGGCGAGATGATGAATGTCGAGTGTGCCTTCTGACCAGGGCGGAAGTATTCTCGCCGTCTCCAGCGCCCAGGCACGCAGCGGTCCGTTGACTCCAGCGGCGGCCGCTAATCCCAGAAAATGTCTACGGTTCATCATGGCACCTTCGCGCACCTTATCATGCACTCCGGCGGCTTTCGATAAAGAAGCTAACCGGCACAGATGGCGCAAATGCTTTCGCCAAAGCGGGTAGCCTTCTCCGGCCCGATGCCGTTGATGCGCAGCAGATCGTCCTGCGTCTGCGGACGCTCCAGCACCAGTTCGCGCAGCGTTTTGTCCCCGAAGATGCGGAAGGCCGGGAAGCCGTGCTTCTTCGCCTCTTCGCTGCGCCATGCGCGCAAACGCTTTTCGAGCGCTTCTTCCGCTGCTGAGAGCTTTACCTCGGGCTCGGCAATCAACGTTTTCTGTTGCGGAGCTGCACTACGCGCACCGGACCCGCTTCCCGAACGGCTGCTCCGCCGAGGCTTCGCGCCAGCACGCTCGCGCTCCTTCGCATCGGGCAGCAGCATGCGCAGCGGCTCACCTTGCCCGATCTCCTCACCCGCATCCGTCAGTGTGATCCGCCGGAACGGAATCATCTTGCCGTCTTTCTCGAAGGTCGTGTCCTCGAGCTCCGCATAGCCCGAGCGCGCCATCGACACCAGCAGCGATTCGAACTCGTCGCGATCCATTCCCCCGCTGGGGAAAAGCTGCTTGTAGAGGCGCCCCGTAGCCATGCCATTCGGCGAGCTGCGCAGTGCGCGCGCCACCGATTCCACCGTTGCCTCTTCGCCGCGCTTCAGCGGACGGAAGACCTGCGCCACGGCGTTCTCTGCCGCGCAGAAATCGCACAGCCCGCAGTTACGCCCCGCGTCCTCATCGTCGCCGAAGTGCTCCACCAGCATGCGCATCCGGCATACGCCGCCATCGGCAAAGCGCAGCATTTTCTCGATCTGCTCCTGCCGATGCTGGCACTGCCGGGCGTACGGATCACGCCAGGCCGCCGCGCCCTTCGTCGCCATGCCTTCAAAGTCCACCGCCGCGCCGCCATGGCCCACCAGCTTTTCGAGTGCCTTCTGGAAGATCTCCTGGTCCATCTTCAGCGCGTCGCGCAGATCTTCCACATGCTGCGGCTCATCGCCGAGCTTGTACGCGATGCGGTCGAGCACTGCCATCTCGGGATAGTCCCGCTGATAAAAGAAATCGTGCGTACGCCGGTCGGCAAACGAATGCATGAGGATCGTACGGCTCTCAAGACCATCGCGGCCCGCACGGCCAATCTCCTGGTAATAGCCCTCCACGCTCGAAGGCAGCGCCGTGTGAATCACCGTGCGCACATCAGCCTTATCAATGCCCATGCCGAAGGCGATCGTCGCGACGACAACTTCCAACCTGCCTTCAAGAAACTCGCGCTGCACGCGCTCGCGCACCCCTGCGTCCATGCCCGCGTGATAAGCCGCGCTGGGGAAATGACTGGAAAGCGTCTCGGCGGTAGTCTCCGCATCACGGCGCGTCGGCGCATACACAATGGCTGGCCGCCGCTCCTTCAACTGCAGCAATTCCACGCAGAACTGCGCGCGCCGCGGCTTCGAGACCTCGACAACTTCGATTGCCAGGTTGTCGCGACGAAACCCGTGAATGAATTGCGCAGGCGCCGCAAGCCCGAGCTGCTTCACAATGTCTTTCTGTACGGTCGGTGTCGCCGTCGCGGTCAGCGCCATCACCGGCGCCGGCTTCAGCATCTCCAGCGAGCGGCCGAGCAGCCGGTAATCCGGCCGGAAATCATGCCCCCACTGTGAAATGCAATGCGCCTCGTCGATGGCAATCAGATTCGGCTTGCGCTTGGCCAGCATCTCCGCAAAACCCGGCACGCGCAAACGCTCCGGCGCAATGAAAAGAAACTGCAACTGCCCGGCGAGATATTGGCGGCAGGCCTCGCGCGCAGCCTCGCGGTCCAGTCCGGAATGAATGCGCTCTACGCGCAGACCGAGAGCAGCCAGCTTTGCCGCCTGGTCGTCCATCAGCGCAATCAGCGGGCTGATGACCAGCGCCGTGCCTCCACGCGCGATCGCTGGAAGCTGATAGCAGAGGCTCTTGCCCGAGCCTGTCGGCATCACCAGCAGTACGTCACGCCCCTCCATCGCCGCGGCGCACACGGCTTCCTGGTTCGCGCGAAAACCGCGAAAACCGAAGACGCGATGGAGCGTTTCATGCAGCGTACTGGCGTGGGAGGAAGAGACAGAGCGAGTCATCGGAAGCAGCTGTCTCCAGTGTATCGCGCAGTCCCCTGCAAAAACGGACGCGGCGGCAAGGCCATAAGCCCGCCGCCGCGTCCCATTCCATTTCCGCTTTAGTACTTCGACTTGAAAGCGTAGCTCAGGCCAAAGGTCATCTGGAAAGAGTTGCGCTTGGTTGCCGGTACCGCCGGAGCCGGATCGTTCAAATACGTATCGAGCGTTCCGAACGTAAAGCCGAAGTTCTTGTACGTCGGGAAGGTCAATCCATCCGTCTCCGTCGCCGAGTACGCATTCGCGTTGTTGTAAGCCGGAATATAGGAGAACTGCTGGTTGAACACAATGCTCCTGGGCAGATGCAGCAGGTAGGTGCCGCCAAAGGTCGAACCGATCAGGTTCTGGTTCGTGCCCCCGCTGGCATTGATGAACGTCTGCTTTTCATACTGGATCGTCGCCTTCACATCCAGTTCCTGTTTCGGCTGCTTAATGACCGTCCAACCGATACCACCGCCGTAAATCTGCTGCAGATCGAGCAGCAAGCTGTAGTTGTGATCGAAGGACGTCTGGGCCAACGCGTAAAAACGCGGCTTGAAGTACTGGTCCCGCTCCGCATCCGCGTGATAGAGGGCAGTCTTGGTATCACTTTCCGGATAGAGTACGCCTTCCGATACATAGGCCGGCTGCGTGCTCTTGCCATAAGAGCCCGAGAAGTTGATCGTGGTGCGGTTGGTCGGGTTCAGGAAGCTTGCCGTCGGCACCACGCGGGCCAGCGACACCGCGCCGGAGTAAGTGTGCTGCTTCTGCGTCGCCTCGACGATAGTCGCGCCTGCCGTCGCCGTGCCGTGCCAGCCCTCGAAGAAGCCCGGCTTGCCGATCAGCTGCTTGGTCATCGTCGACTCATCCACAATGTACTGCGCGCTCTTCACCGGCATCGGCTCGATCAGCACACCATTGTCCGGATGCACCGTCAGCATGTTATCGGCGACAGAGATCGTGCCCTGCGGCACATTCGCCGGCAGCTTATGCCGCTTCGGCGTCACGCTCTTGTCCAGTACGGCGAACTTGGTCTGCGTGCGCAGCTCCTTGATCTTGTCCCAGGTCACCGTGATGTCGCCCACAACATCGCTATGGAAAACCACATTTCCGCCCACTTCCCGTGTAAGCGTGCCGGAAAGCTGGTCGCCGTTCGTAAATACGATCACGTCCTTCGGCGTATCCTTCTTCGCCGCATCGCCATCGGCCGCAGCTGCAGTGCACGGACGCATCGCGAGCATAGAAATCAGGAACACCGGAAAGAGCACGGATAAGAATGGAGCGCGACGGGACGCATGGCTGCGTTGAAACATGAACAAAACTCCTGAAGAAATAAAAGGTAGGTTGGAACTGTGACGGAACTCAATCCGTCGGCTTCCTAAGGCAAACGACCTGCACTTCCGTGACAGACGGCGAAGCTATTCCTGAACCGTTTTCCATGGTAACCCGGAAGGGTGCGTGATTGGTTAACTTCTCAAGTACCTGCAGAAGCATGGACGCGTACCTCGACTCCACCGGAATAGAGCCGGGAAATACGCAAAAATCGTGAAGCTTGGCCTCGGTGTTGCGATGACACTTTTCGTCTGCATGTCGCCCGGCCTGCAAATTAATTTCTGTAATCTACCTCGGAGGTACGGATTCTCTTTTCGGTCCGGCGCTTTCCTCACCCCGGCATCCGTGGTACCGCCAGCATCCTGCCCCTCCTGCGACTTTTCCCGAAAAATCCCTGCCGGAGCTTTTCCGTAAAATAGGATCATGGCTCTCACGCGCAATCAGGCTGCGGATCTGTTCCGCTCCGGCGATCTCCTCGGTCTCGGCATGGAGGCCGATGCCCTCCGCGCCCAACTACATCCCGACAACATCGTTACATACAGTCTTGACCGCGCCGTCACGCTCGATGCCCCTGACGCTGCCGCACTCGAACCGCAGCTCAGCCGCGCCGTCTTCTCCGGAGCCGGTGCCGTTCGCCTGCTCTTCCCGGAGAGCAATCCACCCGCGATCGACGCCCTTGAGCACCTCCTGCCGGCCCTCCGGCAAGCGCATCCCTCTCTCGCCTTCACGCTGCCCGCCTCCGGCCTCGCCGCCATCGCCCGCGCCGCTGGCATTTCTCTCGACGAAGCCCTCAACCGCCTTCACCGAGCCGACCTCGATTCGCTCTGCTCTGTCGGCCTCGATCCGCATGCGTTGGCCACGCCGGAGACTTTCACGGCAAGCCTCGAAGCCCATCGTGCCGCGCATCGCCTCGGCCTGCGCACTACCGCGGCCTTCATCTTCGGCCGCGGCGATACATTCGCCTGGCTCGACCAGCTCGAGCAACTCCGCGCCCTGCAGGAAGAGACCGGCGGTCTCACAGCTGTCCTGCCCCTCAGCGCGCACCACGGCCGCGTTGCCGACGATCCCACCGCTGTCGCATACCTGAAGGTCGTTTCGGTCGCCCGTCTGCTCCTGGATACTGTCGACACCATTCAGGGCACCTTCGCTGCCCAGGGCCTCAAGGTTCTGCAGATGGCGCTTCGCTGCGGCGCAAACGATGCCGGCTCCATCCATCCTGAGGAAGCCACCGCCGCCGCCACGCGTGAGCAGGAACTGCGCCGCATCCTCCGCGATGCCGGCTTTACCCCCATCCAGCGTGATGCCCTCTACCGCGCCTCTCTGCTGCACTAAAGGCAGCTTTTAGCTCCCGGCTTCTAGCTTTTAGCTGATTCCCACCGCTGTGCGCAGGTTGCCGCTGTCAACGGAAGCGACAGTTTCACGCAAAGCAAGGGAGAGCTGGAGGCTAAAAACTAGCAGCTGGCAGCTGTTTTCGTACAATGAGCAAGGTAATTTCCTGCGGAGGCACGTCCCTGCTCAACAACATCTGTACCCAGCTTGCGGCTCGTTGCAACGTCGCCGCGCTCGCCTTCTTCCAGCAGAAGAACGACCTGCGCCACTATCTCCGCTACCATTACGGCGACCATACCTTCGAGCACCTCTATCGCTGGAACTGGTTCGATGCCTCGCTGCTCATCCCCTACTTCGTGGTGATGATCATCCTCGCCTTCTATGGCCTGCATCGCTATCAGCTCGTCTACCTCTATTACAAGCACAAGAAAGACGCCGCCAAGGAACCATCGCTCCGCTTCGAGACACTCCCGCGCATCACCATCCAGCTCCCTATCTTCAACGAGCAGTACGTCATCGACCGCCTCATCGAGGCCTGCTCGCAGCTCGACTACCCGCGTGAACTGCTCGAGATTCAGGTCCTCGACGATTCGACCGACGAAACAAAAGAGGTAGCCTCCGCCATCTGCCAGCGTTATAAGGAAGCCGGCACGCCGATCGTCTACCTGCACCGTACCAATCGCCATGGCTTCAAGGCCGGCGCGCTCGACGAAGGACTCAAGGTCGCCAGCGGCGACTTCATCGCCATCTTCGATGCCGACTTCGTGCCTCCGCCGGACTGGCTGATGAAGGTCATTCACCACTTCGCCGAGCCCAATATCGGCATGGTCCAGACGCGCTGGACGCACCTCAACCGCGACTACAGCTTCCTCACCCAGGTCGAGGCCATCCTGCTCGACGGCCACTTCGTGCTCGAGCACGGCGGCCGTTCCCGCGCCGGCGTCTTCTTCAACTTCAACGGCACCGCCGGCATGTGGCGCCGCGAGGTCATCGGCGAGGCCGGCGGCTGGCAGCATGACACTCTCACCGAAGACACCGACCTCAGCTACCGGGCCCAGCTCTGCGGCTGGAAGTTCAAGTATCTGCAGGATGTCGAGTGCCCGGCCGAGTTGCCCATCGAAATGACCGCTTTCAAGACCCAGCAGGCGCGCTGGGCCAAGGGCCTCATCCAGACCTCGAAGAAAATCCTGCCGCGCGTCTTTCAGAGCGACGCGCCCTGGCACACCAAGCTCGAGGCCTGGTACCACCTGACCGCGAACCTCAGCTACCCGCTGATGATCATCCTCTCCGTGCTGCTGATGCCTGCGATGATCATCCGCTTCTACCAGGGCTGGTTCCAGATGCTGCTGATCGATCTGCCGCTCTTCATGGCATCGACCTTCTCCATCTCGTCCTTCTACCTGGTCTCGCAAAAGGAACTCTTCCCCAAGCGCTGGTGGCGGACCTTCCTCTACCTGCCATTTCTGATGTCACTCGGCATCGGTCTCACCATCACGAATGCCAAGGCCGTGCTCGAGGCACTCTTCGGCATTCAGAGCTCCTTCAAGCGCACGCCCAAATATCGCGTGGAGAAGCGCGGTGAAAAGTCGAAGGCGACGAAGTACCGCAAGCGCCTCGGCATCATCCCCTGGATCGAGCTCGGCATCGGCTGCTACTTCGCCATGACCATCTGGTATGCGTGGACGAACGAGAACTACTTCACCATCCCGTTCCTGCTCCTCTTCGTCATCGGCTACTGGTACACCGGCCTGCTCTCGCTGCTCCAGGGCCGCTTCGAGCGCTGGCGCGGCGGCGGAGCCAACCTCGACGAGTCATCGCCAAAGCCGTTTCCGGTAGGTGTGTAAATTCAATCGAAGCAAAGGACGAAGGCCGCGCTGATCAGAGCGGCCTTCGTCCTTTCTAAAAACAATGTCATTCCGAGCGAGCATAGCGAGTCGAGGAACCTGCAGTTCGCATGCACCGGCAATGCTCCGGGTGCCCCATCCAAGCTCCGCTTGGGTGGGAACGCAGGTGGCCCATACAAGCCCGATGTCGGCTTGTATGGGGGACATGATTCCTCCTCAGCTCCGCAAGGAACACCCCAGCACTCGAGCAAGCAAATACTGGCCGTCTTTATGACTAACCGCTGACTCGCCAGCGGCAAAGCCGCGCCGACTTGCTGACTCGCTCCTCTGCTACTCCAGCATCGCCGCCACCACGGCCAGCGCCGTAATCGCCGCCGTCTCCGCGCGCAGAATTCTCGGCCCCAGGCTCACCGCCTTCCAGCCTTCGCTGTCGAAGAGCGCCTCTTCTTCCGCTGTCCATCCACCCTCAGGGCCGACCGCCAGCCGCACCGGCAACAGTTCGTCGCATCCCGTCATGCCCTCTTCGAGACACAGCGACTCGACCAGCGCCCTGCGCAGTGTCGTCGTCCGCTCCTGCTCGGCCAGCAGCAGCTTCACCGCTTCGCCCTCGCGCTTCGCCGCCGTCTTCAACGGCAGCGGGTCTTCGATCACCGGCACATCCGAACGCCGCGACTGCTGCGCCGCCTGGTGTGCAATTTTGCGCCACCGCTCCACGCGCCCTGCAGCCGACTGCCCGAGATGCTTCTCCGTCCGCCGCGCAATGACCGGAACAATCCGCTCGACACCCAGTTCCGTCGCCTTCTCGATCGTCCACTCCATGCGATCGAACTTGAAGACGGAAAGCAGCAGCGTGACCGGCAACGCTGGATCGGACTCAACTTCGGCAACGAGATTGAAGCGCACCTGATCACCGGTGATACCGGCGATGATGCCATGCCACACGCGGTCGCCCGCCACGATGTCGAACTCCATGCCTGCCTGCGCGCGCAGCACGCGAATCAAATGCGAGGCCTGCTCTCCGGTCAGGCTGGCGGTTGCTTCATCCCATGTATCGGCTATCCAACGGCGTCGCGTCATACTTTTGATTCTCTCTCATTCCGCGCTGCAATCTCGCCGGCGCTGGCACGCCATCGCATAGAAACACGAAGGGGACGCTTGTCGCGTCCCCTTTTGTGTTGCCTTGTGTTGCTTTGCCTTACTTCTTCTTGGCGACTTTCTTGGCTGCCTTCTTTGTCGCCGTCTTCTTGGCTGCCTTCTTCGTTGCCATGGTTGCTATTCTCCCTTTTTCGATTCGTACATCGAAACCTGCAGCACACGTGCTGCAGTTACCGAATGTATAGAAGTCTCATAAATGCGTGTCAAGAAAAAAATCGCATTTGCGAACAATCTCTTTTCGACTCGGCATCGCTCGCGCCACTTGCTCGCCGCATCTCGCCTCACAACGCATGCAGATGTTTCGCAAGAGTCAGCGCAAGACCCGTCACGGCATCGTGCCATGCATGCGCCATCATGCCCGCGCGCAGACTTCTCCGCTTCACTGCGAATACGCCGAACATCGCGCCGTACGCAGTGATCGCGATCATGCCGCCTGCGCCTTCATAACCATGCGCAACACCAAACAGCAGCGAGGAAACCACCACGCCAGTCGCCACGCGTCCGCCCAGCCTCGCAAACTGTTGCAGAAAGTAACCACGAAAGAGCAATTCCTCGGCGATGCCCGCGCTCACGCAAAGCAGGATCCACAGCGCGATCTCACCCGCGCCCACAGGCGCCAGTGAAGCAATCAGCTTCTGCGCGGACATCAGGTGCAACAGCCGCAGCACCGTCGCCAGCGCGGCCAGTACCAGCATCGACATCAGCCAGAAGACGAAGGCAGCACCCGCATCTTTCAGAAGTGCATGAGAGGCTTGCGTTTCCTGCGCGCCGCGCGGCGGCGCATGAAGCAGTTGCCGCAGCGGAACATGCTGCATCCGCAGCCCCCACCACACCAGCGCGGCCAGCATCCACTCCCAGGCAAGCGTTGTCGCATACTGCATCCGGTGATGGCTGCCCATCCGTCCCGCCTTCGCCTGCCACCCGCTCATCAGCGACACACCGGCGATCAACACCATCATCAGCACCGTGTGCCAGACCGGCGCAACCTTTCGCGGCGGCAGCGGCCACTGCGCATCCGTCGTCACGATTCCTGTCTCCCCTGTTTCCGGCTCTGCAATTGGCTCCATCATTGGCACAGCCTTCTCTCGCTCTGCTATCGTCATCGGTTCCTGCCTTGAGTGTAGATGCTCAACGGCAGCGCTATTCCGCCACACGAGGAATCTCATGTCGCAACCGCTCGAAGAAGTCGTCATCGTCTCCGCCGTCCGCACCCCCGTAGGCAAATTCCAGGGCTCGCTCGCGGACCTCAGAGCTACCGAGCTCGGCGCCATCGCCGTGCGCGAAGCGGTAAAGCGCGCGCAGCTTCCGGCATCGCATTCAGTAGAAGAAGCGATCATGGGCAACGTACTCCCCGCAGGCCTCGGACAGAACCCCGCCCGCCAGGCCGCGATCTACGCCGGCCTGCCCGTCGAAGTCGCCGCGCTCACCATCAATAAGGTCTGCGGATCAGGACTCAAGGCCGTCGCCCTCGCTGCGCAATCCATCCAGACCGGCAACGCGGAGATCGTTGTCGCCGGCGGCATGGAGTCTATGACGAATGCGCCCTACCTGCTGCCGCAGGCGCGCAGCGGTTTTCGCATGGGCAATGCCACGGCCGTCGACTCCATGGTCCACGACGGACTGTGGGATAGTTACAACGACTTCCACATGGGCATCACCGCCGAGCTTGTTGCCGAGAAATGCCTGATCACGCGCGAAGAGCAGGACGAATATGCCGTGAACTCGCATCGCAAAGCAGCAGCGGCATGGGACGCCGGCCGCTTCGACGCCGAAGTCATCCCGGTCGAAGTTCCGGCAAAGAAAAAAGGTCAGCCGCCCGCGCTCTTCAGCCGCGACGAATCCATCCGCGCCGACGCAAGCATCGAATCGCTCCGGGCACTCAAACCTGCGTTCAAGAAAGACGGCACCGTTACCGCCGGCAATGCGCCCGGCGTCAACGACGCTGCTGCTGCGCTGGTGCTCATGTCCTCGTCGAAGGCAAAAGAGCTGGGTCTCACGCCGCTCGCCCGCATCCGGGCGCAGGCCGCCAGCGGTGTCGAGCCGAAATGGGTCATGATGGCGCCTGTCACCGGTGTGCAGAAGGTATTAACCCGCGCCGGATGGTCAGCCGACAGTGTCGATCTCTACGAGCTCAACGAGGCCTTCGCAGTGCAGGCCATCGCCGTAACCCGCGAACTTGGCCTGCCCTTCGACAAGGTCAACGTCAACGGAGGAGCCGTCGCCATCGGCCATCCCATCGGAGCCAGCGGCGCGCGCGTCCTCGTCACGCTCATCCACGAGATGATCCGCCGCAACGTGCAGCGCGGTGTCGCCGCGCTCTGCCTGGGCGGAGGCAACTCGGTGGCGTTAGCCGTGGAACGCGAGCGGCTCTGAGCAAGTCAGTAAAGAAGAAGCCAGGCATAAGAACGGCCAGCAGTCGGCGCAAGCTTTTTACTGGCCGCCTTTATGACTGGCTGCTATCTCGCTGACCCGCTCAGCACTCGATCACATTCAGCGCCAGGCCCGCGAGCGAGGTCTCCTTGTACCGCGACTGCATATCGAGCCCCGTCTGATACATCGTCTTGATCACCTGATCGAGCGACACCTTGTGCGCCGCATCCTCATTGCGTGCGATGCGGCAGGCATGCACCGCCTTCACCGCGCCCATCGCATTGCGCTCGATGCACGGAATCTGCACCAGGCCGCCGATGGGATCGCACGTCATGCCCAGGTTGTGCTCCATGCCGATCTCCGCCGCATGCTCCACCTCGGCATCCGATCCCCCCAATGCTGCGGCCAGTCCTCCCGCAGCCATCGAGCACGCTACCCCGACCTCACCCTGGCAACCCACCTCCGCGCCGCTGATCGAAGCATTCTCTTTGTAGAGCACGCCGATCGCCGCCGAAGTCAGGAAGTAGCGCAGCAGTCCCTCTTCGTCCGCGCCGTCGATGAAGGTCTTGTAGTAGCGCGCCACCGCCGGCACCACGCCTGCCGCACCGTTCGTCGGAGCCGTGACTACGCGCCCGCCTGCGGCATTTTCCTCGTTCACCGCCATCGCGAACACCGTCACCCAGTCGAGCGGCGCCAGCGGATCGGTAGACCCCTTTTCGCGCAGACGCTCCGCCAGCCTCGGCGCGCGACGCCGCACATTCAAACCGCCAGGGAGAACCCCTTCCGTCGTCATGCCGCGCGCGATGCAGCCATCCATCACCTGCCAGATCTTGAGAATCCCCGCACGCACCTCGGCCTCCGGCCGCAGCGAGCACTCGTTCTCCAGCATCACCTGCCAGATCTTCTTTTCCGATGCAGCCGCCATCGCCAGCAGTTCCGCCGCGCTCGTAAAGGAATACGGCAGCGTCGCCGTCGTCATCACCGGAGATTCACCCACACCCTCCGCATCGGCCACGATAAAGCCGCCACCGATCGAGAAGTAAATCGTGCTCTTCAGCTCCGCACCCGCGGCATCGAAGGCTGCAAAGCGCAGGCCATTCGGATGCTCCGTCTTCGCGCCCGGAGGAAACATCTGCTCGCGCTCGAAAACCAGATCCTTACCTTCGCAAAACGGAATCGGCTTTTCTCCAAGCAGCAGCAGTTCGCCGGAATGGCGTATGGCCGCAAGCTTCGGTTCAATCGTTGCCGGATCGATCGTCGCCGCATCTTCGCCGCTGAGTCCCAGCAGCACCGCGCGATCCGTGCCGTGGCCGATACCGGTCAGAGCCAGCGATCCATAGAGCTCCACCCGCACCTGCGCGGTCGTGCTCAGCAAACCCTCATCCGCCAATGCCTGCGCAAACCGCCGCGCCGCGCGCATCGGGCCCATTGTGTGCGAACTCGATGGCCCAATACCTACTTTGAAGAGATCAAAAAGACTGGTTTTCACAACGCCTCAGAGCAACAGTCCATTGTATGGACATGCCGAATCCTGTTGCAAAAAACCACGTCTTCTCACGCAGAAAGATTCGCAGCAGCTCCCCTCAGCTGTGCTTCACTGCCCGATGCGTCACATGCGTCCGCGCCGCGCCCTTCAGCGGCGTCACCACGCGGATATACGAAGCCGCCGCCATATAGCGCACCGAAGGCTTCGGATCGTCGAAGCCATCGATCAACGCGTCCGTCACCGCGCTGCCGTGAAACTTTCCCAAGGCACGCAGCGAAGCCTGCCGCACAAACGGGTCCTTGTCCTTCGCCGTCGCAATCAGAATCTTTTCATTCGCCTCTATCGGATTGCTCGCCAATAGCCCGGCGCTGATCACTCGCGGTGAATTCGCCGACGGCCCTGGATGCGCAAACCGCACCGCTCCAATCGCCATGCCCACCGGACCGAACAGCATTCCCGCTCCCTCTTCCGCGCCCATCATCCACATCGCCGAAGGGTCGTGCATGTCGTGGCTCATCGTATGCAGCCCCGACTTGAATGCTCCCGACTTGCCCTTCACCTGGCCGGAGAGCACGCCCTGCAGCACCTCCTCGCCTGAGTGGTCGTCCAGCTTCCACAGCGCGGCCGCAGCCGTCATCATCACCTCCGGCGTTTTGTCGTCGAGTGCCTGCTTCAGGGCCGGAATCAGCGTCTTGTCTTCGCTGCCGCCTGCCGCGGCCACCGCGGCCAGCCGCACATCGAGATCGCCGCTTTTCATCGAGTCCACGAGAATCGACTCCGCATCCTTGTAGCCGCCCATCGTCCCCAACGCGACCAGCAGTCCCACATGCTCCAGCGGCTTTGAAGCCTCACCGGCCGACTTCAACATCTCCCACGCCTCGGCTAGAGCCGCAGGCTGATCTTTCTTCAGCCGTTCAGCCTGCGCGAGTACCGGCTGATCCGGCTCGCCCGTCGTCTGCACGATCCCCGAATTATCGTCCGGCTTCTCCGTCTGCCCATGCATCACGCCCAGGCCCATCATTCCAATCGCTACCGTTCCACATGCACGCTGCCACGCCTTCATCGATCCCTCCTCGCACTCTATCCGGCCTCGCGCTCCGCTCAAGCCTCAGTTCATCCAGAAATGCAAGATTACGAACGCTACCATGAACCACCCTGTCTCCGCAGGTATACTCCAGCCACCTCCAAGCAGACCGAAATGCTCTTCAAAGCCTTCAGCGCGTCCGTCTACGGCATTGATGCCAACATGATCGATGTCGAAGTCGATTTCTCCGGCATAAAAACATCGGAAGATCACTTCCACACCGTCGGCCTGCCCGACGCCGCCGTGCGCGAAAGCCGCGACCGCGTCCGCGCCGCCATCAAAAACTCCGGCTTCGACATTCCGCCCACGCACATCACCATCAATCTTGCGCCGGCCGATCTCAAGAAGGAAGGCTCTGGCTTTGACCTGCCCATGGCCATCGGTATCCTCGGTGCCTATGGCGCGCTGCACCTCAAAGATCTCAGCCAGTTCCTGCTGGTCGGCGAGCTCGGCCTCGACGGCGCTGTCCGTGCTATCTCCGGCATGCTGCCGGTGGCCATCGCCGCCCGCCAGCGCGGCATTCCCAACCTCATCATTCCCCGCGCCAACGCCCGCGAAGCCGCCGTCGTCGAAGGTGTCAACGTCTTCCCCGTCGAGTCGCTCAACCAGGCGCGTGAGCTGCTCAATGCCGCCGGCAACGGAGGCATCCACACGCCGCCCTTCCGCGTAGAGACACAACAGGCGCTCGACCCACCGCACCATCCCGCGCTCGACTTCGCCGACGTGCGCGGCCAGCAGACGGCGCGCCGCGCGCTCGAAGTCGCAGCCGCAGGCGGACACAACATCCTCATGATCGGCCCACCCGGCTCCGGCAAAACCATGCTCGCACGCCGCCTGCCTTCCATCCTCGCGCCGCTCAGCTTCGAAGAGGCGCTAGAGACTACCAAGATTCACTCCGTCGCCGGCATCCTCGATCCCGAATCCGGCCTCGTCACCCAGCGGCCATTCCGCGCCCCGCACCATACCATCTCGGATGCCGGCCTCATCGGCGGAGGCGCCGTCCCGCGCCCCGGCGAAGTCTCGCTCGCGCACAATGGTCTCCTCTTTCTCGACGAGCTGCCCGAGTTCCCGCGCAACGTACTTGAAGTCCTGCGCCAGCCGCTCGAAGACCGCTCCGTGACCATCTCCCGCGCATCCATGTCGCTGAGCTTCCCCTCCGCCTTCATGCTCGCCGCGGCGATGAACCCCTGCCCCTGCGGCTACTTCAACGACAAGTCACGCGAATGCCGCTGCACGCCGCCCATCATCCAACGCTATGTCTCGAAGGTCTCCGGACCCCTGCTCGACCGCATCGACATCCATATAGAAGTGCCCGCCGTGCAGTATCGTGAACTCCGCGGCAACGGCCCCTCCAGCGAGTCGTCCGCCATCATCCGAGCCCGTGTCCTCGCCGCCCGCGAACGCCAGCGCATCCGCTTCGCCAAAGACAAGATGCACGCCAATGCGCAGATGACCACCCGCCAGATCCGCACCCACTGCGAGCTCGCGCCCGAGTCCGAGCATCTGCTCGAGCGCGCTATGCAGCAGCAAGGACTTACCGCCCGCGCTCATGACCGCATCCTCAAAGTCGCCCGCACCATCGCCGATCTCGACAACCAGGACAAGCTCAACACCGGCCACGTCGCCGAAGCAATCCAGTACCGCACCCTCGACCGCAGCTACTGGAGCTGAGCAAGACAGCGGTCAGCGGCCAGTCATAAAAACGGCCAGCGCGCCCGCGGCGCAGGCCTCGCGCTACGCGCTCGTGTCAACAAACCAGCGGGTTTTCTCGTGCAAAGAAAAAAGGGTGACCCACTCAAGCCGCTGTTGCCTGGGTGGGGAACACAGCCCGCCTTTCACTGGCCGTCTTTGTGACTGACCGCTTTCTCACTGACTGCTTTCCCTTGAGACAATAACCCACATGAGCGAGCCGCAATCCTCCTACCGCGCACGCATCGACGCACTCGCCACCGCATCCACTGGCCTCAAGAGCCGTGACCGCTCCTTCGTCACAGCCAAAATCATCACCGGCATCATCCTCCTCGCGCTCGCCATCTGGCTCATGAAGTACCAGCCAGCGCATATCGCGTGGATTCTGCTTCCGGCAGCCTGCTTCGTCGCGCTTGCCATTGCCCATGAGCGTGTTCTTCGCCGCCTGCGCCAGCACACGCGCCTCGCCGCGTATTACGAGCGCGGCATGGCACGCATCGAGAATCGCTGGGCGACAGAAGCTTCGACTGATTCCATCACCAATGGTCTGCAATTTTTAGATCCTCACCACCCCTACGCGCGCGACCTCGACCTCTTCGGCCCCGGCTCGCTCTTCCAGCTGCTCTCCACCGCCCGCACCGCGCCCGGCGAAGAGACGCTCGCAGCCTGGCTGCAGCAGCCTGCACCCATCTCCGAGATCACTCTTCGCCAGCAGGCCATCCGCGAGCTTGCCCCCCAGCTCGACCTGCGCGAAACCCTCGTCCTCGCCGGCGAAGAGGCCAAAGGCAAGCTCCACCCCGACGCGCTCATCGCCTGGGCTGAAGCACCTTCACCTTTCCGCCGTGCAGCGCTGCGCACACTGTTTCTCGGCCTCGATGCCGCCTGGGTCGCGAGCCTCCTCGCATGGTGGCAATGGCGATGGCCGGCTCCGGCGCTGGCCCTCTCTTTGATAAATATCGGCGTCAGTTACAAATTCCGCGAGCGCATGCTCAAGGCTGCATCCGGCGTCGAAGGCGCCCAGCATGATCTCGCGCTGCTCGCGGCGATTCTCGCGCCCATCGAGCGCCATACCTTCGCTGCCGGCAAGCTGCACCAACTGCAGTCACGGCTCACCTGCTCGGGCATCTGTGCCTCGAAAGCCATTGCCGATCTCACCCGCCGCCTCGCATGGCTCGAGTCGAACGACAACTGGTTCGTAAAGCTCCTCAATCTCTTCTGCTTCTGGACACCACTCTGCACGCTCGCTATCGATGCATGGCGCGCGCGCTTCGGCCCCTCTGTCCGCGACTGGCTCGCCGTCGCCGGTGAGATGGAAGCCCTCACCTCGCTCGCCGTCTACACCTACGAGCACCCCACCGATATCTTCCCCACACTCATCGCCCCGGACACGCCACGTATCGAAGCCGAAGATCTCGCCCATCCTCTGCTCGCGCGGGACAAGGCCATCGGTAACGATCTCGCACTGAGCTCCGCAAGCAATGGCTTGCAGCTCATCGTCGTCAGCGGACCGAACATGGCGGGCAAAAGCACCTTCATGCGTGCGCTCGGTCTCAATATCGTCCTCGCGCAGGCCGGCGCGCCTGTCTTCGCGAAGCGCCTTGCGCTTTCTCCATTGCAGGTCGCGGCCTCCATTTGCGTGCTCGATTCGCTGCAGGGCGGCCTCTCGCGCTTCTACGCCGAGATCTCCCGCCTCAAGCAGATCGACGACCTCGCCCGCGCACCCATGCCTGTGCTCTTCCTGCTTGACGAGCTGCTCTCCGGCACCAACTCGCACGACCGCCGCACCGGCACCGAGCGCTTCGTCCGCGGACTGCTCACGCGCGGAGCCGTCGGCCTCGTCACGACGCACGATCTTGCCCTCGCCGAGATCGCCGAGCAGATCGGCCCGCATGCCGCCAACTACCACTTCGCCGACACCTTCGACGACGGCAAGCTGCACTTCGACTACAAACTCACGCCCGGCATCGTACAGACGGCGAACGCACTGCTCCTCATGCGCTCCATCGGCCTCGAAGTGTAATCGCCACAGATACAAATACAGGGCTCAGGGCTCAGGGCTCAGGTAGGAGCATAAAACCCGGGTGCCCCACCCATGACACGCAGTTGGTCATGGGTGGGTCTCACACAAATCCAAAAGTAAGCCCGAATTCCAATAAGTCCAGACAAGAGAAACCCGCGCCCCCCATCTCGTTCCGCCCGAGATGGGCGCGCAGGATGAGAGCGCTACGAAAGCTCCTGCTTCCCGCCCAAGCAATGCTAGGATGGGGCACCCATTTCCGTTTTCACCACAGAGATACCGGATCGCGACCAGCGGGAGCGCCACGCGAAGCGATCCGCCCTGCGCGGAGCAGCTACCGGGCTATCTCCATCCGTTCCAGCCGCAGCTGCGCCGCGATCGGAAAAAGGAGCAGGATTCCCGCCCGAATAGCTACCGAAACCCATACCCCACTAGCCAGAGCCTCCTGCGGAATATTCCCCGTATGCGTGAACCGGTACGGATTCAGCATCAATGAAGGGAGCTCCCCAATCATGTAATGCTCCAGGAGCGCATTGAGCGCCAGATATCCGACCAGAGCTCCGATCCCCAGAATGACACCGTTCGAGCTCTTCCTGAGTATTGTTGCGAGATACACGACGCTGAAAAGCAATGCGCAAGCAAGCATCAGAGAAAGCACATTCAGCCCGATCATCTCCTGCACCGTCAGCGGACTGGCAACACCGGTGCTCCGATAGAGCGCGGTGCTCATCCGATACATCCAGTAACCGCTCCACACATTGAGCCCGATCACCGTTCCCGCAACCAGGAGCAAGCCCAGCCCCCAGTCACGCCATACGAACCACGATCTCTTCCGCGGCCGCGTGAGCAGAAATGCTCCCGTCCCTTCCCCGAGCGCGCGCCCTACTCCCAGGCTGCCCAGGTACAGCACCGGCACAGCCAGGAAAAGCCGATCCACAATCAAGAAGACCGTGCCTGGAATCTGATTATTACCGCGCACCCCGGAATGAAATGTCACGAGCGACCAGATCATCGCTATCGCGACCAGCCCCAGGTATCCCAGAAACAGCATCCTGCTTTCACGCCAATACTTCCACAGGTACATGGCTCTCCCTTCCGGCCAGCGCCAGGAACATCTCCGATAAGTTCAACGGCAGCACCTCGAGCACCATCGCGCCCTGCCCATGCAGAGCGGCTACCGTCGACTCCGCCCCGCTCCGTACTACATATTCGGTGAGCCCGGCATTCGCGCTCGCCGTCACCATCTCCGGCACCGAGGCCGGCAGCCGGTCACCCGCCGCGCGAATCCGCCTATAAGTAGTCCGAATATCGTCCAGCCGCGCCTCCAGCAGAATCTTTCCCTCGTCGACCATCCCCACCCAGTCGGCAATGCGCTCGACCTCGGATAAATGGTGTGAAGAGAGCAGCACCGTCCGCCCCTGGCCCGCGAACTCCTCCACCAGCAGCCGCGCCAGCTGATCCGTCGAGACCGGATCCATACCCGCCGTCGGCTCATCCAGAACCAGCACCTCCGGCTGCTGCGCCATCGCCATCACCAGGCAAAGCTTGGTCTTGTTGCCCTGCGAGAGCTGCTTGAACTTCCGGTCCATCGGAACTTCAAGAGTCGCAGCATACCGTCGCACCGCCTCATCGCTCCAGGTCGGAAAAAATCCGCGGTTGAAGCGCGCCGCATCCCAGCCCGTCATCCAGCCCGGCAGCACCGGATCGATCACGAAACCGGCCCGCGACAAGATATCTGTCCGGTCGCGCCCCGCCTCGATCCCCAACACCGTTGCCCGGCCGCCATCGGAGGCGGTCAACCCTGCCAGCACCCGCAGCGTCGTCGTCTTTCCTGCCCCGTTGCGCCCCAGGAAGCCGTAAATCGCTCCCTGCAGCACGTGCATCGAAAGCCCGTCCACCGCCGCCAGCGTTCCGTACCGTTTCACCAGCCCCGCCGTCTCTACCGCCAGCCCGCTCATGCTTATTCCCCCTCCTGTCTCTGGCGATTCGCGGCCTCGAGCTCCGCAAAAGCCGCCTCCACCAACTCCACCGTCGCCTCCTGGTTGAAGCGCAGCTGCATCGCCTCGACCGCCAGCTGCGCGGCCAGCGGACGCAGGCGGCGCGCCTTCTCGCTTTCGAGCAGCCCCGGAGCCTGCCCATTCACATAGCAACCGCCGCCCTGCACGGTCCGGATCACGCCATCCCGCTCCAGGTTCTGATAAGCCCGGGCCACGGTGTTCGGATTGACTCGCACCTCGGACGCCAGTCTTCGCACCGGTGGCAGCGCATCGTCATGCTTCAAAACTCCGGCGGCGATCGCCTGCTTCACCTGCTGCTCGATCTGCAGGTAGATAGGAACGCCGGACGCTGGATGAACCCTGACAATCATATGTACTAATACAATAGTACAATTAATACACTGTCAATCTCTTTTCTCATTTTTCTTTCGGTATCCTTTTCATGGAGAGCTTTGCCGCTACAGCTTTTCATAGCCATCCTCCCGGGAAACGGCTGCTCGCCCATGCCATTTCATGCAACCCAGCGCATGACTTCGGTTTAGCCCGGAATGGAAACCTTCCAATTCCCGTATGAAAATGAGCCAGAATCTGGAAAAAACTGTTGACCCGGTGCCGGGACGGGTTTAACTTCATGGGTGCACATAAACAAATCTTTTGCCCACGATAAGATCGACCCGGTGCACAACTGGTTTAGACCATAGTCTTCCAGGCAGTTCAGGCTGTTGATCCATCCTGATGTCCCATTTCGATTTCTTCCGGCCAGCAGCAAGCCCTGTCCGGCGGGATATCGGTGAAGGCTCGTAGTACGAAAGATAGTTTCAGGTTTGCGCGGAACGCCGTAAGGTCAACAGGCAATCTGCGTGGATCACGTGATGCAAAAAATGTTGACCAAGAGACCGCTCTGCCGCGTCTAAAGGTATGAGCAAGAAAGACCGATTAAGGCTCCGGTAACGCCAACCGGGCGCCGTCTCAGCAGAACCCCCTTACAGGTTGTGTGACACGGTCAAGAAGGAGAAGATTCACCATGCGTTCTGATCTCATTTTTGGGGCTCTTGCCCACGTCAAGAACCGGTACCAGCTCTGTCAGCTCGCCTCGAAGGCTACGCGCAAGCTGCACAAGCCGAACACCCGCCTCCAGGACACGACCAACGATGTACTGGTCCGTTTCCGCGAAGCGAGCCCTGCGGCTCCCGGTTCCATTTCACCCTCCGGTTCCATCGAGCAGCGCCGCGCAGCCTAAGCGCGCGGCCTGCTCTTCCCCCTTTCTTCCTCTATTCCGGCCCCCCGCACAAACAAACTCCCAGAAATCATCCGTAGCGCCATTCCTGGGTTTTCAAGCCTCTCAGTCCTAACTTTTCCCTGTCCTGCCCCGCAAGAACCTGTAAGTTCCTTCCTGGCAATACACTTCCCGCCTCATCTCATTCCCACCGCAGGTGACAATGACCATCTCCGAACTCAAAGAAAAAAACATCACAGAGCTGAGCAAAATCGCTCGCACTCTGGAGATCCCCGGCGCCAGCGGCCTCCGCAAGCAGGACCTCATCTTCAAGATTCTCCAGGCGCAGAGCGAAAAAGAAGGCCACATCTTCGCCGAAGGCGTCCTCGAAATCCTGCCTGACGGCTACGGCTTCCTCCGCTCCCCGGACTACAACTATCTGCCCGGTCCCGACGACATCTACGTCTCTCCCTCCCAGATCCGCAAGTTCGACCTCAAGACCGGCGACACCATCAGCGGCAACGTCCGCCCGCCCCACGAAGGTGAGAAGTACTTCGCCTTGGTCAAGATCGAGGCCATCAACTTCGAGTCGCCGGAAGAGACCCGCAACAAGATCCTGTTCGACAACCTGACGCCTCTCTATCCGCAGGAGCGGATCAAGATGGAGACCGTCCGCGACAACATCAGCGGCCGCGTCATGGATCTGCTCACCCCCATCGGCAAGGGCCAGCGCGGGCTGATCGTCGCCCCGCCGCGCACCGGTAAAACCGTGCTGCTGCAGTCGATTGCGAACTCCATCACCTCGAACCACCCCGAAGTCGTGCTCATCGTCCTGCTCATCGACGAGCGTCCGGAAGAAGTTACCGACATGCAGCGCTCGGTGAAGGGCGAGGTCATCAGCTCGACTTTCGACGAACCGGCCGCACGCCACGTCCAGGTGGCCGAAATGGTCATCGAAAAGGCCAAGCGCCTGGTCGAGCACAAGCGTGACGTCGTCATCCTGCTCGATTCGATCACCCGTCTCGCCCGCGCCTACAACACCATCGTCCCCCCGTCGGGCAAGGTGCTCTCGGGCGGTGTCGACTCGAACGCGCTGCAGCGCCCGAAGCGCTTCTTCGGCGCGGCCCGCAACATCGAGGAAGGCGGCTCGCTGACCATCATCGCCACCGCGCTGGTCGATACCGGCTCGCGCATGGACGAGGTCATCTTCGAAGAGTTCAAGGGCACCGGCAACATGGAAGTCATTCTCGACCGCAAGCTGGTCGACAAGCGTGTCTTCCCGGCCATCGACATCCAGCGCTCCGGCACTCGTAAGGAAGAGCTGCTCATCCCCAAGGAAGACCTCTCGCGCATCTGGGTCCTCCGCAAGGTGCTCAACCCGCTCTCGCCCACCGAAGCCATGGAACTGCTGGTCGACAAACTCGGCAAAACCCGCAACAACGCGGAGTTCCTGCTGAACATGAGTTCGCTGTAGCTTCCAGCGATAGCCGCAAACAGAAAGAGCGTCCCGCAAGGGACGCTCTTCTTACTTCTACCCAAAGAAAAAATGTCATCCCGACCGGAGCGAACCGGGGGCCCCGGCGTGCCCGCTTTTGGCACGATGGGGTGGGGAAGCGCAGTGGAAACCTGCGGTTGTTCGCCCGACGGATTTGCTGCAAGCAGGTCACCAACCGAATCAGTACTCCACCCGCACCGCATCCAGAGAAGGCAGAAACACCGGCCGCACTTCCATGCGCAGCCGTCCGGCCTTCACGCCCGGATCGCCGTCGACCAGCGCCTGCGCCTCTTCCGGCGTCTCCGCAGTGAGAATGGTAATCCCCACCAGATCATCCTCAGCCGCCGCATGCACCGGTACCACTGCCGGCCCAACCACCGGGCCCGCAACCACATAGCGGCGCGACTCCATCTGCTGGCGCAGCCAGGCCAGGTGTTCCAGCATCAGCGCGGGCGAATCCCCCGTCTCGTTCCACTGCGGTCCTTTGCGCAGCAGGCAAAGGAAATATCCCTTCAGGTTGCGCGGAATCTCTCTGCGCCGCGCTTCGTTCTCTGGCATTCCTGTCTCCAGCCGCGGGAGATGGCACGCGGCACAGAGCCAGAATACAGGGGAGGGAGCGGTTAGCGGTCAGGCACAAAGACGGCCAGCCAGATCTTTCCCCTGACCGTTTTATGCCTGACTGCTGGCCGCTTTATCACTCGCCGTCCCTACCGATCCGCATCCTGAAACCCGTCCCCCGAAAAACGCGGGATGCCGAAGTGGCCGCGCAGATGCAGCAGATCGAGCGGGCTGAGCGTACCGTTGACCGCGACCAGGTTGACGTTGGTCTCATTGGCCACGAGCAGAACAATGCCTTCCACATTGCCATTGGCGAAGCGCACCCACACATCCGTGGTCCCCGGATGTGCCGCCGCCGGGTGTGCATGCGTCGTCACCAGGTGCTTCCAGCCGCGATCGTGATACTGCTGCCGCACCGAGTCGAGAATCGCCGGATCATACATTCCGGGAGCCGGATACTTGAAGCTGTGTACCGAGATGCCACGCAGCTTGGCGATCACCCGTTGCGTATCGTCGTCTCCAACGAAGTTGCCCGCCATCGCCAGCATCGATTTGTCGAAGGTGAAATCGGTATGGAAGCTGGCATGCTGCCCTAGCGCTTCCATGCCACGCGGAATCCAGCTGTCGTCCGGATAAACCTGCGCGCTCGGAGGCGGAGGCGGCGGAGCTGACTGCGGCGGAGCCGTCTGGGACCGCGCCACGGGCGATACGAGCATGGCCAGCATCACCAACGGAAAGCATGTTTGTGTCCAACGCATACGAAACATAGACGTCCTTACCATTGCAAACGCACCTTTGCCGAAAAAGTTGGCCTCTTCCGCTCTATCCCATTCTGCGCCCTGCTTGATTACACTAGAGGGTGTTATGAACTTTCAGGTGGCCGTCGTTGCTGGCGCAAATCGGCCCAGACGAGACGGAGGACGAAGACATTGGCCATTCCAAGGCAAGGACGACAACGAAGTATGGGCCAATTTGCACCGCAACCCGGAGGGCTGGGGCCAATTTTCCCGATCTCTTCGTCGCTCGCTGCTCGGATATAACCCGATATCCGTCGCAACTCGCTCCTCGACCTCAGAAAAATTGGCTCCCAGCGACGACCGCCGGAAAGTCCGTAACACCCTCTAGCCAGAGGCTCGCGCTCCGCGAGCAGCATGGAGCAAGTCATGACCGATCGCCTGTATTACCAGGACTCCTTCCTCTCCCGCTTCACCGCGCACGTCACCGATATCCGCGAAGACTCCCGCGCCGACGGCGTCTCACTCTGGCAGATCGCTCTCGACCGCACCGCGTTTTATCCCACCAGCGGCGGCCAGCCGTTTGACACCGGCCTGTTCCGCGCCACCTCGCGCAGCGGCGCCGTGCTCGAAGCCACCGTGGAGTCCGTCGAAGAGGACGCATCCGGTCAGGTCTGGCACTATACCCGCAAACCCCTGCTCGCAGGAACCGCCATCGAAGCGGAGATCGACTGGGAGCGCCGTCTCGATCACATCCAGCAGCACTCCGGCCAGCATCTTCTTTCTGCCGTCTTCGCGCATGAGATCAAGGCCCCGACCGTCGGCTTCCATCTCGGCGAAACGGAGTCCACGATCGACCTCGCCGTTCCGCCGCCCGCGCACCACACCATCGAGCGCATCGAGCGCCTGGCCAACCAGCTCATCGCCGAAGACCGCGCCGTCTCCATCCGCACCGCGCCTCGCGCCGAGGCCGAATCGCTGCTGGCGCAGGGAAAATTGAGCAAGCTGCCCGAGCGCGAAGGCGACATCCGCCTGATTGAAATCGCCGACTATGACCTGAACGCCTGCGGTGGCACCCATGTCCGCTCCACCGGCCAGATCGGAGCCCTGTTGCTGCGCGGCGTCGAGAAGAACAGCCGCGGCTGCCGCATCACCTTCGTCGCAGGTGACCGCGCCATCGCCGCGGCCCGCTCCGACCACGAACTCCTGCACCGTGCAGCCGGCATCCTCTCCACCGGCACCGCGGGCATTCCTGCCGCCGTTGAAAAACTTCTCGCCGAAAGCAAAATCGGCGCCCGCGAGCGCATGCGCCTGCGCGAGGAAGTGGCCACCTACCACGCCTCACGCCTTCTCGTGGAAGAACTCCCGCAGCATAATCTGCGCGTCATCTGCCGCATCTTCCCCGACCGTGACCGCGACTATATCCGCCTGCTCGCTTCCCGTGTGGTTGCCTCAGTGCCTCACACCCTGGCTTTGCTCGCTTCATCGGAGAGCTCGCCGGCCTCGATCGTGCTCGCCCGTACGGCCGATCTCGATCTCCACTGCGGAGAAACGCTCACGCGCGCTCTGGCCGTCTTCGGCTCCCGCGGCGGCGGCTCACCCGATCTCGCCCAGGGACAGCTCGACGAGCTCGAAGTGCCGAACTTCTTCGCTCAGCTCACGCACCAGCTCCGCGAATTTCTCCGCTCCGAGACCGCGAACACCTAAAGCTCCGCCCTACGCAGGAAGCATGAAAAACCGCCGGAAGAGGAGCTGCCTCTTCCGGCGGTTTTTTTGCGTGACCACGCCTGCCCTGCCCATAAACGGATTCACTCGGCATATCATCCAGCCGTTGATGAGGATGGGTAAAGAAAAGCCGACTTATCGGGATCGAGGCTTCAAAGTGCCTGTGTCATTGGTACCTACAAATCTTCCTCAGGCCGTTCTTGATGTCCAACCAAGCCAAATCAGCGTTGCAGCCAGAAGCGTCATCACTAGAGGAAAAGCAGGGTTAAAGACAGCCTTCGCATAGCAAAGGTAAGTTCCAAGACCCACGCTGCAGGTAATCATGAAGGCCCCCAGCGAGGTGAAACGCGGGAAGAAAACCAGGAGCGCCCCAGCCGTGTCTACAGCTCCCGAAACGTAACGTAGCCACTGTCCCCAACCGATCGCGTCGAAGAATGGAATGGTGCCCATCGTTCCCGTAAGCTTCTCGACACCAACCAGGAGAAAGATCAAACCGATGACGCACCTAAGAACCCAGGTGATGACAGCACGCACCTTACTGTTTGTCCGCAACGCCATGGCCACACCTCTCACGATATGCGTTTAGCATACTTGGAAACGCCCTCCTCGCCTGCCACGATTCCCGACTGACGCAAATCGCCAATGTGCTCATTGATATGGACGCATTAGTTTCCGATATGCCGACTTATCGTCACCAACCAGTGAGGGCATCCAATGCCTAATACGAATATTTCAGAGAGGCTATGCACTATCTCTTGTATAGGTGCCCGAGCTATATCGCGATTTAAGAGCCGTTGATGATGGCGGCCTGTAACTCCGCACTAACTCCCGTCCATGAGGTCGTGTGCTCGATCTGAAGATTTACGCCTTGTTCGCGAGCGCTGTCTTTGATCTGGATAAACCAATCCAGATACGATCATTCGCTCGGCTTTGGGCTATACAGACATAGGCGTGCGGAATCCCACTGAACACCTGTTCCCTCGCGGTAAATTTGGGGGAAAGTTGCTGTCGTTGGCTTAACCCAAAGCGACCCGCTTTCATCGATACCCAGAGCTTCGACCGGATCGGTTCTCAACGCTTCCTCCAAGTACATGCTCTTGAATAAGACTCTAATAGAACCAAGCGGTCAAACATGGACCATTATGCCTGTTTCCGATTAGTCCCGACAAACGCCCATTCTCACCAACAATGTTGGCTTCCCATAACTCGACTATGAGCACCGATCACCTCGTGACTTTCTTCCATTCTCCTTCCGAGATCACCTCGATAGACTCGTCGATCACTTGGATGGCGGTCTGATCATCGATTGCGTATACCGGCACGGGTAACTTTGCTGCCCATCTTTCCGCATTCGCGAAAGAGGCATCGGGGCGATCCTTGTGGTTTGCGTGCGGGATCAATGCGAAGCTGGTCAATCCCGCTCCCCTGGCCGTGATGAAGTTCATGGTGACTTCTCCTGCGGGCCCGGCGAACGTCATATCTTCCAGCGTGAGCGGGCTGCCAGTGCCCTTATAGGGCTTATGGTAGGTCTCGCCGAAGATAGGCGCTGTCACCATGCTGCCGGCGCTTACGCCGACATAAACCATGGGTCGCTCTAACGACGATAAGAGATTTGGCAGCCCCGACTGGTTCATCCAATAGCTCAGGAAGAGCGGATCGCCGCCCCAGACCAGCAGGGCGTCCGTCTCCTCGATGGCTGGCACCCATGCCGTTTTATCGATGCTGGGCAGCGCTGTGAGCTCGAGCAAGCCCAGCGACTTCCAGCCAAGTTCACATAAGGGAGTCGGGGCTCTTCCGCAGACAGCCTTATAGGCCATGGCAGCGCCGACGGAAAAGGGATAAATGCCGGTGGGAACGATGAGAGCATTCGATTCGGCGATCGGCTTGCCCAGAAGATCGACCACAGCGTTATGAATACTCGCGTTGTTGATGCCGGAGGAAGTGAGAAGAAGCTTCATCGTGCATATCCTTCCGTAGGAACGTGCGTTGTGAGTCTATCTTCAGCCGCGACGCTTCTGCGCTATGAATCATATTCATGGCAGAAACGCGCTTCTCGTCATGGCCCGATGACCGACGACAAGCCGGCTTCCCATGACCACTTCGAGAAAATCGATATCATCTTCAAAACACCGGAGTCTTCTGCATGCCTCCACAACCCTCTGCACGTTTGACATTTCGAAGCTGGACGGACCAGGACACCACGCTTGCCGAGGCCTTATGGTGCGATCCGGAAGTGACTTACTACTTTGGTGGCGCGATGACCCGAGAACAAGCCCATAACCGCCTGCACACCGAATGTGACCGTGAGGCCCGTCTCGGTATGCAGTACTGGCCGATTTTCATGCGCGAGACGGGCGAATTTGCAGGATGCGCCGGTCTGAGGCCGTGGTCAATGGATGCCAGCACGGTTGAGGCAGGCGTCAATCTCATGCGATCGGCATGGGGACTGCGGCTGGGCGAAGAGGCTTTGCGTGCAGTGCTCGCGTATGGGTTCGACACGCTCCGTCTTCCACGGATTGTCGCGGGACACGGAAAGGAACATGAAAACTCCCGGAAGCTGCTTGAGCGCGTGGGATTCAACTATACACACGATATTCTCTGGGGGCCCAAGGAAATAGAGGTATGCATGTGGGCAATCCACGCGGAAGCATGGCGCATAGAAAATCAGTCGCGATAAGCGCGCTTCGCTCGAAACCGCCTTTCGCATTGCCGGGGTCTTCGCCGTCCCGCTCCAGCAGGTCTTCCAGTACGAATCTCCCTATCGGAGCCGCAGGAAAGAACCGCGCTCAGCCATGTACATTGGGAGCGAGGATTTTCCTGCTCCCATGCGCTCCTATCTGCTCGCTTCGTTCGCTATGCTCTGCTTCTCGCTCGCGCCCTTCGCCGCTCTCGCACAGGACATTCACGTCCAGGTCTCGAAGCAGTACAAGCTCTCACCCGACGACGCCTATCACTTCCCCACCATCATGAACGCGCTCGACCATGCTCCTGATGTTCCGCCCGGCGCGCGGCTCTATATCGAAATCGCTCCCGGCACCTATGCCGAGCGCATTTACGTCTCGCACGATCGCCCGCGCACCACACTTGTCGGCATAGGCAAAGACCCCTCCGATGTCGTCATCACTGCGGCGCAGAACGTCAAAACCGCGCAGAGTACCTTCTTCAGCGAGACCATGGAGATCCTCGCCGACGACTTCCAGGCTGATAACCTCACCGTTGAAAATGCTGCCGGCGCCACCGGTCAGGCTCTCGCTGTCAGCGTCACCGCGGACCGCACGATCTTCAAGCGCTGCCGCCTGCTCGGCTACCAGGACACGGTCTTCGCCCAATACGGCCGCCAGTACTATACGGACACCTACATCAGCGGCGCTGTCGACTTCCTCTTCGGCAACGCGCCAGCCGTCTTCGATCACTCCGAGATTCACGCCACCGCGCCCGGCTACCTCACCGCGCAGGGGCGCACCAACGCAACCCAGCCCACCGGCTACGTCATCGTGAACTCGAAGCTCACGCACGACGCCATTCCCGAGGGCCGCTCGCTCCTGCTCGGCCGCGCATGGCGCTCTTATGCGCGCGTCGTCATCATGCACAGCGAGATCGCTGCAGGCTTCGACCCCAGGGGATGGAATAACTGGGGCAAGGATACGAAGAACATCGACTACGCCGAGTATGAAAACACCGGCCCCGGCGCCGACACCACCGGTCGCGTCTCCTGGATGCACAAGCTCACCGCTGCCGAGGCCCAGGCTTACGAACCGAAGAACTTCCTCGCCGGCGACGATCATTGGAATCCCGAAGCTGTCGCCGCAAAGATGCCGTAGCCCTGATTTTCGCCTTCAGGAAGCCATCATCTTGGGGCTATAGTCTTGCCCCATGAAGTCTCTCGTACCGATTCTGCTTCTCGCTGCTGTCACCGCTGTGCAGGCACAGGACAACAGCCAGCCTGCCAGCGTGGCACAGCGTGTCATCAGTGAAGCCGGCGCGCGCCGGGTCCTCATCGCAGCGGAAACCCAGGCGCAACAGCTCCACGCCCCCAGCGCCATTGCCGTCGTCGACGCCTCTGGCATCCTGGTCGCCTTTGTACGCATGGATGACGTCCGTCCCGGCAGCCCCGAGCTCGCCATCGGCAAAGCGCGCACCTCTGCGCTCCTTCGCCGCCCCAGCGGTGAGACCGAGGACAATGTCGACAACGGCCGCACCGCCTTCGTCACCTCCGGCTTCATGACCCTGCGCGGAGGCTTCCCTATTCTCGATCACGGCGAGGTCATCGGTGCAATAGGCGTTGCCGGCGTCAACAAGGACAATGACGTGCGCATTTCACAGGCTGCAGCATCTGTACTCGACAGCAAGTAGCGAAAAAAGAAGCGGCGCATCCCGCGGGATGCGCCGCCTGAGAACGAGAGCAGAGCGACTACTGCATGTCTGTAGTGCGGCCTTCGACGAGCGGCACGCCGAGCGCGCCCGGCGCAGGCATCTGCCCGGTGTGCTCCCACTCATCCTTGATGGCCTGCATGGCCATCGAGCGCTTGTGCCAGAGCTGCGCCGCAATGTCATACCGCACCTGGACATTGCCCAGCCAGAAAGGACGGTTCTCCGCCAGCCACGCATCGCTGTAAAGCGACTTCAGCAGCGTGTAACCGTCACGGATATCGTCGCAGCGCCCGTTCATGCCGCCGATCGAAGACAGCAGCTCGCGTACTTCCGTCGCATGCTTCTTATCTGCACGCATCGCATAGGCCTCGCGATAAGCCGCACTCATCTCGTCGGCAAGTTCGAACTTCTCGAGCGCGAAATCGATGCGCCGCGCGCCCAGCTCCATCGCCTTCAACGCGTCCTTCTCGGCGATCTCCGGTTCCGACTGTTCCACTTCTTCGATCAGCTCGACAGCGCGCTCCACATGCTGCCGCGAGCTCACCAGCTTTGGCCGTAGCTTCTCGAGCTCATCCTGCCCTTCCACCGTCCACGGATCGAGCCAGAAGGCCTTGTCGCTCGTATCCACATCCTTCTGCGCCGCGATCAGCTCCTTCTCCGCCTCATCGATGCGTCCCGAAGGATCGCCGTAGAACTGCAGACCGAATGCGTTCTGATAGGCTGCCTTCTCAGCCGGAGCGGTCGCCACCGTCTGCGGCTGCCATGCGGCCACTGCGCCGAAGAGCACACCGAACCAGTCCTGGTTGAAGAGCCCCTCGCCGTCGTCGTTCCATACCGTCAGCAATTCGCCGGTCGAGCCCAGGCGCTGGCCGCTCTCGGTAAAGCCCGCGATGTTGTCCATCGCGTTCTCACCCAGCGGATACTGCATGCTCCAGTTCGCGTCGCCGGTCGCAACCCACGTCTCGATGCCTGCATTCTTAAAGGGCACGATGTTCTTGTCGTAGCTGTCCTCATGCCAGTAGACCCACGGCACCGCGATCATGTCCTTCGGAATGCGCTGCACCGCGGCCTCATCGCTCCACGCCACATCGCCCCAGAACAACAGTTTCCGATCGAGCGGCGCAAGCTCCTCGTGGATCTGCGCGAGGAAGTCCGCATAGACCGTGCCGAGTCCGCGCTTGTCCACATCGGCCTTGGTGCGCCCGGTGCCAAGGTCGAAGGTCTCATCCGCGCCCACATGCAGAAACGGTCCGGGGAACTCCGCGGCCAGCTGCGTGAACCAGCTCTTGATGAGCGGCAGCGTGCCTGGCTGCCCTGGAGCCAGCACGTTGCCGTTCGGCGTTTCCGCCACGTCGGCGTACTTGTCGTACTCCAGCACATGGTGCAGGTGCCCGAAGGCCTCCTGCTCGGGAATGATGGTGATGTGAAGTTTCTGCGCATACGCAACCAATTCCTTCACATCGGAGGGAGACATGGCACCACCGGGCAGCGCTGGCAACGGATTGCCCGGATACTGCACCGTGTTCTCGAAGTAGGGCGAGTAGACATTCCCCTTGAAGGCCGCGAAGATCTCGAGCTGATGCTTCTGGAAAGCCAGTGTCGGAACCGGTCCGCGAGAGAGATCGTCGTCGATGCCGCGATATTTCATAGCCGGCCAGTCGCGCACCGTGCCCAGCCACACTTTGGCATCGGCACCGCGGCCTTCGATCATCTGCTTCAGCGTCTGCACGCCGTAGAAGACGCCCGCGCCTGCCTCTCCAATCACGGCGATGCCATGCTTATCAGTGATGAGTACATAGCCTTCGGCCTGCATCGCGGCGTCGAAACTTAACCTGTTATCCGAAAGGATCTTCTTCGCATCGGCTGAGTCCGCACGCAGCAGCGTGATGGGCACAGCATCGTTGCCGTGTTCTGCGATACCGTGTGATGCGAGAGATTCGCGAAGCTGCGAAGCGGCAAATTGATCCTCCGCATCCGCACCCGGAACCAAGATTTCAGCCGCAGGAATCGGCTCTGTGCCCGAGGCATGCAACTCACGCGGAGCGGGTAGAACACGCGGCGCATCGCTCTGTGCGAAGAGAGGAGAAACGGCACTCACGCCGAGAGAAAGACCAAGCAGAAGAAACCGAAGAGAGCGACAGCTTTGCATCGACACCAGCCCGAAAGAAATAAACGTGCTGTTTTATTTGTAAATGCTGAAGGACGGCCACTGCGGCCAAGCACGCACTTTGTCTCCGAAAACAGAAACGCACCCCGAAGGGTGCGCCTCTGCTCCAGGAAAACCTGTGTGTGTGCGGCTTAGGCCTGCTCTTCGCCGCCTTCGGCCTGCTGCTGTTCGGCAAGCTGTTTCTGCAGCTCTTCGCGCTTCTTCTCGCGGACTTCGGCGCGCTTCTGGCGCTTCTCGTCCAGAACCGCCTCAGCACCCAACAGCTCGATGAACGCCTTCTCGGCGCCGTCGCCCTGCTGAAAGCCGGTGCGCACGATGCGCGAATAGCCGCCGTTGCGGTCGCCGTAGCGCGGAGCCACGGTATCGAACAGCCGGGTCACAGCCTCACGCGTCTGCAGGAAGGCCAGCGCCTGACGGCGCGAATGAACGTCGCCCTTCTTGCCGAGGGTGATCAGCTTCTCTACGTGCGGACGCACCGCCTTCGCCTTCGCGACCGTGGTGTGTACGCGGTCCTCCAGCACAATCGAGGTCACCAGGTTGCGCAGCAGCGCACGGCGATGGCTCGTATTCCGTCCAAGTTTGAATCCTGCATTGCGATGACGCATGGCGTTTCTCTCTTATTAGGGCTCAGAGCTCAGGGCTCAGGGCTCAGAAATCACTTCCGTCCCGCGCATCTGGGCTCAATCCGCCAGTTAAATTATGTATTCCAAAACCTGCTTGGACTTTTAAGCCTGGGGCGCGGGGTTACTGAGCCCTGCGCCCTGAGCTCTAAGCCCTCGTACTAAAAACCCTCAGTCTCTCCCTGCAGGGCGATGTCGTCGTTCAGATCATCCTCTTCGTCATCGTCGAAGCGGTTGAAGCTGCTGGCCGCCAGCGTGGCCGAAGGCAGCACGGAGGTCGGTCCGGGCACGGCGTTGCCATGCTCGTCGATCTTCATGCCCAGCGAAAGGCCCATCTGCGCCAGGATTTCCTTGATCTCGTTCAGCGACTTGCGGCCGAAGTTCTTGGTCTTCAGCATCTCGGCTTCGGTCTTCTGAACCAGCTCGCCGATCGACTGAATGTTTGCGTTCTTCAGGCAGTTGTAGCTGCGGACGCTGAGCTCCAGCTCTTCGACCGAGCGGTTCAGGTTCTCGTTGCGCAGCTGCATGCGGCCTTCTTCGGCATGGCTCTCCGCTTCGATCTCTTCCTCGAAGTTGATGAAGATGCTCATGTGGTCCTTCAGCAGCTTGGCCGCCAGACCCACCGCATCGGCCGGCAGAACCGTACCGTTGGTCCACACCTCGAGCGTCAGCTTGTCATAGTCGGTGATCTGACCGAGACGCGCCGCATCGACCGTGTAGTTGACCTTGCGCACCGGTGAGTGCACCGAGTCGACCGGGATGAAACCAATACCAAGATCGGAGTCGAAGTTCTTGTCCGCCGAGATATAGCCACGGCCACGCTTCAGGCGCATCTCCATATCGAGCTTGCCGCCTTCGCTGACCGTCGCGATATAGACATCCTTGTCGAGAATCTCCACGTCGCCATCGGCTTCGATCATGCCCGAGGTCACCACACCCGGCTGCTCCGCGCGCAGATATAGCGCCTTCGGACCATCGCCGTTCAACTTGAAGGGAATCTGCTTCAGGTTGAGGATGATGTCGGTCGCGTCTTCCACGACTCCAGTGATCGACTGGAACTCGTGCAGAACGCCTTCGATCTTGACGGCCGTAACCGCAGCGCCTTCGATGGACGAAAGCAGCGTACGACGCAGCGCATTGCCGATGGTGGTACCAAAGCCGCGCTCGAAGGGCTGAGCGCTGAACTTGCCATACTTGTCAGTGAGCGTCTCCGCATCCACTGCAAGCCGCTTGGGTTTTTGGAATCCTCTCCAAAGCATATCGATATCCTTTTCCTGCACAGCGAGCGCCGCGAAGCATTCTGCAACGGCTGTGCCTGGATCTCCCGTTAGGTTGAGTTGAACTACCCTGAACTTCTACTGCTCTTACAAACTTTGCCGGGTTGCCAGTTGTCAGTCCCCAGAAAATCGACTGACAACTGACAACTGGTGGCTGATTACTTGCTGTACAGTTCGACGATCAGCTGCTCGTTGACCGGCAGGTTGACGTCCTCGCGCTTCGGCAGGGCGATGACCTTGCCCGAAAGAGCTGCACCATCGACCGTGAGCCATGCCGGAGCCGGCTGATGGCTGGCGAACTCACGCGAGCTCTCCACCACCGTCAGCTTCGCCGAGTTCGGACGGATCTTGATCTCGTCGCCCACGTTCACCTGGTACGAAGGAATATTCACCTTGCGGCCGTTGACCTCGACGTGACCGTGACGCACGATCTGGCGGGCCTGGCGGCGCGAGCTGGCAAAACCGAGGCGGAACGCCACGTTGTCCAGACGACGCTCCAGCTGCTGCAGCAGGATCTCGCCGGTAACGCCCGGTGCCTTCGATGCCTTCTCGTAGTACTCACGGAACTGACCTTCGAGTGCAAAGTAAATACGCTTCGCCTTCTGCTTCTCACGCAGCTGCAGGCCGTAGCCCACAATCTTCGCCTTGCGATCGCGGCCGTGCTGGCCGGGGGCAAAGTTGCGCTTCTCGATGGGGCACTTCTCCCCAAAGCACTTTGCGCCCTTCAGAAAAAGCTTCGTGCCTTCGCGACGGCAAAGGCGGCAGACTGCTCCTGTATAACGTGCCACTTGTTTCTCCCATGGTTCGCCCGGCCTTGTGGACGAACATCAATCATTTCTGAGGCCGACTGGTTTACACGCTGGCATGCGTTTTCATCCCAGTCCGAAAGCAGCTTTTAGCTGTTAGCTCCTAGCCTTTAGCTAGTGGCTTTCCACTACTCGCTGCTTTTACAACTGCTCGGCGAGAATACTCCACCGAACGCAGCAGGATGGAGTCAGCCGAAGCCACTCCATCCCACTTATTCTACCCTAATTTTCCACCGGATTTCCGCCCCGTGGCGATACCGTCTGTTCCTGAGCCTTTAGCTAGAAGCTAGGAGCTCATAGCTATAGAAGCTGAGTTACACACGGCGGCGCTTTGGAGGACGGCAGCCGTTGTGCGGAATCGGCGTCGTGTCGCGGATCGAGCGGACATCGATGCCGGCCGCAGCCAGAGCACGGACAGCCGACTCACGGCCCGAACCGGGGCCGCTGACGCGAACGTCCACCGAGCGGAGACCATGATCGCGAGCCTGGTTGGCTGCGTTCATCGCCGCCTGCTGGGCTGCGAATGGGGTGCCCTTACGCGATCCACGGAAGCCGAGCGAACCCGAGCTCTTCCAGGAGATCGTGTTGCCCTGCGCATCGGTGATGGTCACGATGGTGTTGTTGAACGATGCCTGGATGTAGACCAGACCGTACGGGACATTTTTCCGTTCCCGCTTCTTAAACTTCTTGTTCTTGGCAGCCTTTCCGGCGCCCTGTGCCTTAGCCATCGGTCTACTTCGTCGCTTTCTTCTTGCCCGCTACTGTACCCTTGCGCGGTCCCTTACGGGTGCGCGCATTCGTGTGCGTCCGCTGGCCGCGCGTAGGCAGGCCACGGCGGTGACGGATACCGCGGTAAGACTGAATGTCGATGAGACGCTTGATGTGCATGGTGACTTCCTTGCGGAGGTCGCCTTCCACGCTGCCACCCTGCTCGATGACCTGACGGATACGGTTAACCTCGTCCTCACTCAGGTCCTGGATCTTCTTGAACGGATCGACGTTCGCGAGTTCCAGAGTCTTGAGCGCACGCGGGGTCCCGATCCCGAAGATGTATGTAAGGCCAATCCGCGCCTGCTTGTTGCGGGGCAGATCGACGCCAGCTACACGTGCCATGCTTTTGTCCTTAAAGTTGCTTCCCTGCAGCTTCACCGCGGGAAGCGGTTAGGCCATCACCCATTGCTAAGTGACGGCAGTGTCGGAATCGGGGTTCATCGCAAGCCTTTCTACGGCTAACTAGCCCCTGCTCCTGGAATGATCCGAAGCCAGATTCCTTCGACAGCTCCAGCCTTTAGAGGTTTGAGAAAGGTGTTCTACACCCTATCCCCTACACCCTAAACCCTAACTACCCCTGGCGCTGCTTGTGCTTTGCGTTCTCGCAGATCACACGCACCACACCGCGGCGGTGAATGACCTTGCACTTGTCGCAAATCTTCTTGACCGATGCACGAACCTTCATAAATCAGCTCCTAGCTTCTAGCTCTTAGCTATTAGCTTGTTTTGTGTGAGCGACTTAAAACGTCACTCAACGAACAGCAAGAAAAACCTCAGTAGAACAGTACAACCCTGTTTCCCGGCAAGCCCAAAGCTAAAAGCTAGGAGCTAACAGCTAAAAGCTATTTGTACCGGTACACAATGCGCCCGCGCGTCAGATCGTACGGGCTCAACTCGATCGCCACCCGGTCACCGGGGAGAATGCGGATGAAGTTCTTCCGCATACGGCCCGAGACATGCGCCAGCACCTGGTGCTTGTTCTCGAGCTCAACCTTGAACATTGCATTCGGCAGCGTCTCAAGGACCACTGCCATCACTTCAATCGCGTCTTCCTTCGACAATCCGATTCCGTTTCTGCGGCTGGATTTTCGCCCGTGCCGCCCGCGCCTGCTACTGCGTCAAAATCATCGCGCCATCGGCGGTCACGGCTACCGTGTGCTCGAAATGCGCGCTCAAACTTCCGTCCTGCGTCACCGCCGTCCAGCCGTCGCGCAGCACCTGCACCTCCGGCTTTCCCGCGTTGACCATGGGCTCGATGCAGATCACGATGCCCTCGCGCAGCTTCTGCCCTTTTCCGCGAGTGCCATAGTTGGGCACCTGCGGATCCTCGTGCAGGCGCGTCCCGATCCCATGCCCTACAAAGTCCCGAACGACACTGAACCCGGCAGCTTCCACGACGTCCTGAACCGCTGCTCCCACATCCCCCAGCGTTGCGCCCGGCCGGACCATTTCGATCCCTGCCAGCAGCGAAGCCTCGGTCACATCCAGCAGCTTCTGGGTCTTCGGATCGACCTTGCTGCCGACCGCCACAGACATCGCCGAATCACCGTAAAAACCATCGATGATCACGCCCGTGTCGATCGAAACCACATCTCCGTCGCGCAGAACCCTCTTCTCCGACGGAATCCCGTGCACCACCTCTTCATTCACCGAGGTGCAAAGAACGCACGGATAACCACGGTATCCCTGGAATGCCGGCCTGGCTCCGATCTCCTTGATCTTCGCCGCTGCCGCATCTTCGAGATCCCGCGTCGTCGCACCTGCCACCACAAACGGCCGCAGATGTTCCAGCACTGCACGGACGGCCTGTCCGCTGCGCCGCATCTTTTCAATCTCCTGCGGCGTCTTGATGATGATCGCCATGCGCCTTACTTCACCCTCATGCGCACGACGGCGCTTACTACGGCGGAGGTCACGTCGCTCACAGCCAGCTCGCCATCCACTTCGGCAAACCGTCCCAGCGCGCGATAATGCTCCACCACCGGAGCCGTAAGCGCGTTATAGGCGCGCATCCGCTCCTCGAAAACCTCTTCTGTGTCGTCGGAACGCCTGGTCAGCTCGGCGCCTTCGTTGTCGCAGATGCCTTCGACCTTAGGCGGGTGCAGATAGACGTTATAAATCGTCTTGCAGACAGGACACATACGCCGACCCGTAATACGGCGTAACAACTGATTATAGCCCACCTGGATGCTCACAGCAATGACAGGCAGCGCGCCCGCCCCGGCCGAGAGATGCGCATCGAGCCAGTCTGCCTGGCCAAGTGTCCGGGGGAAACCGTCGAGAATATAGCCTTTTGCCGTATCCGGCTCGAGCAGCCGGGCCGCGACCATCTCGTTCACCAGGTCATCCGAGACCAACTCGCCGCGATCCAGCACCGCCTTCGCGACTTTGCCCAGTTCCGTTCCCTGGCTGACATTCGCCCGCAGGATATCTCCAGTCGAGATCTGCGGAATGCCCCACGCTGCTACCAGCTCCTTGGCCTGCGTGCCCTTCCCTACGCCCGGGGCCCCGAGGAGGAGAATCGGGCCGGGCTGAAACCCGGCCGGAGTCTCGAGGAGTGTCCCCGTCTGTGCCGCTGCTTCCGTCACTTACCAGGACCGCCTTCCGCGGACGCGTCCGCTGCGCGGCGAGAAGCCTTCATAGTGACGCATGATGAGCTGCGATTCCACCTGGTTCACCGTGTCCATGGCCACACCCACCACGATCAGCAGCGAGGTACCGCCGAAGTAGAAGTTGAAGCCGAAGCCGTTGGTGATCCACAGCGGCAGGTGCTCGAAGAGCCCGCCCACCAGCGGCAGGTGGTTCAGGTGAATACCGGTGATCAGGAACTGCGGAATGATCGTGATAATGATCAGGTACAGCGCGCCCACCAGCGTAATCCGGGTCAGGATGTCGTTGATGAAGTCCGAGGTCCGCTTGCCCGGACGGATACCGGGAATGAAGCCGCCGTACTTGCGCATGTTGTCCGCAATATCGTCCGGACGGAACACGATGGAAATATAGAAGTAGGCGAAGAAGACGATCATCGCCATCTGAATCAGCTCATACCAGGGTTCACCCGGCTTCAGCGCGTCGAAAATACGTGCCAGCGGAGCTGAATTCTTGATGAAAGCCGCATTGGCGAAGAGCATCGGGGCCGAGAGCACGGAAGCGGCAAAGATGACCGGCATCACGCCGCCGGAGTTCACCTTGAGAGGCAGGTGCGTCGACTGGCCGCCCATCAGGCGGCGTCCGACAATGCGCTTGGCATACTGCACCGGGATACGGCGCTCGCTGCGCTCGACGAAGACGATAAAGGCCACAACCGCGATCATGCCTGCAACCAGCAGGATCAGCGCCGGCACCGTGAAGGCGCCGAACTTCTGCGTCTTGGCCACATCGACCAGCTCGGCAATGGCGCGCGGCAGACCGGTCACGATACCGGCGAAGATCAGCAGGCTCATGCCGTTGCCGACACCGCGGTCGGTGATCTGCTCACCCAGCCACATGATGAAGGCAGTACCCGTGGTCAGCGTGATGACGGTCATCACGATAAAGCCGAAGCCCGGATTCAGCACCATGTTGTCGCTGGCCGTGCGCAGCGTAATGGCGATGGCCGCCGACTGCACGATACCCAGGAGCACGGTGAGATAGCGGGTCCACTGCGTGATCTTCCGGCGGCCCAGCTCGCCTTCCTTCTGCAGCTTGGCCAGCGGCTCATAGACGACAGTGAGCAGCTGGAAGATGATCGACGCGGTGATATAGGGCATGATGCCCAGGGCAAAAATCGTCAGCTTGCGCAGATTGCCGCCGCTGAACATATCCACCAGCGCGAGCGAGGAGCCCGCCTGCTGATTGAAGAAGTTCTCGAGTGCTGCCGTGTTGACGCCAGGCGTAGGAATGTGCGCGCCCAGACGATAGACCGCCAGCATGGCCATGGTAAACAGCACACGCTTGCGCAGATCAGGGATGCGGAAGATATTCAGGAACTTCTCAAGCATGAAGAAAACTCGCGGGAGGATTCGTAGGGGTTTTACACATCATACTGCCTCGCTGCACCCTCCGGAGAATCGGGAAGCACAGCGAGGCCAAAAGCGAATCACTCGCAGAAGACTTAGGCGCCGACAACCACGATCTTGCCGCCGGCCTTCTCGATCTTCTCCTGCGCCGACTTCGAGAACTTGTGCGCATGCACGGTGAGAGCCACATTCAGCTCGCCGTTGCCGAGGATCTTGAGCAGTTCGCCGCGGCGCTTCAGGTAGCCCTTGGACTGGAAGGCTTCGAGCGTCAGCTCGGCCTCGTTCAGGCTGACCAGGCGGTCGAGGTTGAGAACCGTGTACTCGGTGCGGAAGATGTTCGTGAAGCCGCGCTTCGGCAGACGGCGGTGCAGCGGCATCTGGCCGCCCTCAAAACCACGCATCAGGCTGGAGCCTGAACGCGATCCCTGTCCCTTGTGTCCACGAGCCGAAGTTTTGCCGTGGCCCGAACCCATACCGCGGCCAACGCGCTTCTTATTGCGGTTCGCCTTCTTGGGCGCCCGAAGATTAGAAAGATTCATGATTTCCTCGCTAACGCCGGCCGGAATCTCACCGGCCGACTCGCTTTTTTAGTTCTTAGTTCTTAGTTCTTAGTTTTTAGTTCTTAGTCCTCAGTCTCCAATCAACCCTCTGGGGACTGGGGACTGAAAACTGTCTACTACTCGACGATGCGCACGAGGTGCGGAATCGCCTTGACCATGCCGCGGATAGACGGCGTGTCCTCGCGCTCGACGATCTGGTTCAGACGGGTAAAGCCCAGGCCCTTGACGACCTTCTTGTGCTTCACCGGCGCCTGGATCATCGACCGGAAGTACTGGATCTTGATCTTGGTCTCTGCCATGACTAGAGCTCCTCAACCGACTTGCCGCGAGCGGCAGCCACTTCGGCGCGGTCACGCAGCTGCACGAGTGCGTCGAACGTCGCCTTGATCACGTTATGCGGGTTGGCGGTGCCGAGGCTCTTGGTGAGCACGTTCTGCACGCCAGCCGAGGTCATCACCGCGCGGACTGCGCCGCCGGCGATCACGCCCGTACCTTCCGGAGCCGGCTTCAGCAGCACCTGGCCCGAGCCGAAGCGGCCCAGCACCTGGTGAGGAATCGTCGTCTCGGTCAGGTTCACGCGGACCAGGTTCTTCTTGGCCGACTCGATGCCCTTGCGGATCGCCTGCGGCACTTCCTTGGCCTTGCCCGAACCATAGCCCACCACTCCGGCGGAGGGGTCGCCCACCACGACCAGCGCGGCAAACGACATATTCTTACCGCCCTTGACCACCTTGGTCACGCGGTTGATCGCCACGACCTGGTCCTTCAGGTTCAGCGAGCCGGCATCAATCTTCTTCTTCAGTGTTGCCATTGGATTCCTTCCTTCGATCTTTCCGGTCGCCTTAGAATTCCAGTCCCGCTTCGCGGGCTGCATCCGCCAGAGCCTTGATGCGGCCGTGATAGAGGTAACCGCCACGATCGAAGACCACCTTCTTGATGCCCTTCTCCTGCGCGCGTTCGGCCACCAGCTTGCCGACTTCCTTCGCTGCCGCCACGTTGCCGCCCGTCTTCACCTTGTCGGCCACAGTCGAGGCCGAAACCAGCGTCGCACCGGCCAGATCGTCGATGACCTGCACGTAGATGTGGTTCAGCGAACGGTACACGTTCAGGCGCGGACGCTCTGCCGTGCCTTCAATCTTGCGCCGGATGCGGGTGTGTACGCGCTTCCGGATCTCATTTCTCTTCCTCTGAGGAATCATCGTCTCTTCCTTCCTAATAGCGGAGCTGCCCTGCGGCCCCGTTCGGTTCTGTAAAGGGGGTAGGGGATAGGGTGTGGTTGTCTTGCTACACCCTATTCCCTATCCCCTATACCCTGCTTTACTTGGCGCCCGTCTTGCCGACCTTCTTCTTCAGCTTCTCGTCGGAGTAACGCACACCCTTGTTCTTGTACGGATCCGGCTTGCGCAGCGAGCGCATGTCGGCGGCTACCTGGCCAACCTTCTGCCGGTCGATGCCCGAGATCGTCACCTTGGTCTGCTTGGGATCGATGGTCGCCGTGATGCCGGTAGGCAGCGGGAACTCGATCGGGTGCGAATAGCCCAGGGTGAAGACAACCATGTCCTTGCCCTTGAGCTCAGCGCGATAACCGATACCAACGATGTCCAGATCCTTCGACCAGCCCTTGGTCACGCCCTCAACGGCATTGAAGACCAGTGCGCGGGTCAGACCATGGATGGCAGCCTGCTTCTCGTTCTCACGGCTGGCAACGATGTGGCCGTCCTTGGTTTCGAGCTTGATACCGGCAGGAATGACCTGCTCGATCTTGCCCTTGGGGCCTTCCACCACGATATGGGTGCCGGTCACCGAATATTTCACGCCTGCGGGGAGCGGAATCGGCTGCTTACCAATACGCGACATTACTTATTCCTTATGCGGCTTGCGAGTCCCGGCTTCCACCGTTCCACTGCAGCCCGAGCGGAAGATTGCTCTTCCGCTCCTCTACGACAAACCTGCTTACTACTTCCCTGCTCGCCTTACTCATCCGGGCCATCGGCCCGGGGAAGACCGTCATCAGGCGAAGAACGCGCCGAAGGCGCATGTGCCTGGACGGCCAGTCCTTACCAGACTTCGCAGAGGATCTCACCGCCGACGCCTTCCTTGCGCGCCTGACGACCGGTCATCACGCCGCGGGGCGTGGTGAGAATGCTGATGCCCAGGCCACCCTGAACACGCTTGATCTCGTCGCGGCCGACATACACACGGCAGCCAGGACGGGAAACGCGGGACAGGTCGCGGATCGCGGCTTCATTGTTCGCGCTGTACTTCAGATACACACGCAGAACGTTGCGGCCGTTCTCTTCGGAAGCCTTGTAGTTGGCGATATAACCCTCTTCCTTGAGGATGCGGGCAATCTCGGTCTTCAGCTTGGAGGCCGGAACATCCAGCTTCTGGTGCCGCGCGCGGATCGAGTTCCGGATGCGGGTCAGAAAGTCTGCTACAGGATCGGTCAAACTCATCGTTTCTCCTTCATCCCCCGTTCGCTCAGCCTATGCAGCTGAGAACCAGCGGAGATGCTAACGGCCCGCATCTGCTGCGCGGCCAAACTTGTTCTGCGCTCATCGCGCGTGATGTTTTCGTGTTCCGGGACCTGTGCTCTCGATTGGCACCCGCCTGAACGGCCAGCCCCGGCGAACCTTTTACCAGCTCGACTTGACGACGCCGGGGATCTCGCCGCGGTGCGCGAGCTGACGGAAGCACAAACGGCAGATGCCGAACTTGCGCAGGAATGCGCGCGGGCGACCGCACAGCTTGCAGCGGTTATGCTGCCGGCACTTGAACTTCGGCTTGCGGGCGTCCTTGACTCTCTTTGCAGTGGTTGCCATATCTCTCGAATCCTTAAGTCTGAAACGTTACGCCGTCTGGCGGAAGGGCATGCCGAACTGCTTGAGCAGAGCGCGCGCCGAGTTGTCGTCCTGGGCCGTGGTCACGAACGTGATGTTCATGCCCTTCAGCTTCTCCACCTTCGAGTAGTCGATTTCGGCGAAGATGAGCTGATCGCGGACACCGAGCGTATAGTTGCCGCGGCCATCGAAGCTCTTGGTCGAAACGCCACGGAAGTCGCGCACACGGGGCAGGGCCACCGAGATCAGGCGATCGAGGAACTCATACATTGCATCGCCGCGCAGGGTCACCATCGCGCCGATCGACATCCCTTCGCGCAGCTTGAAGGCCGCAATGGACTTCTTCGCGCGGGTGGTCACCGGCTTCTGGCCGGCGATCGAGGCCAGGTCCGCAACCAGCGGATCGAGCATCTTCGAATTCTGTGTCGCTTCGCCCAGACCCATGTTGATGACGATCTTCTCGAGCTTCGGAATCGCCATCACGTTCTCAAGACCCAGCTCCTTCTGAAGGGCCGGCTTGATTTCCTTGAAATACTTCTCTTTCAGTCTTGCTGCCATTGTCTCTATGCTCTTTCTCTCCGGACTTCGGAGTAGCCGCGCGCGCCCGTTTCCGGACTTCACGCAGCCGTATACCGTTGCGGAGGGTGTTCATTCGGGTGGGGTCTCTGAACCAGATCCCGTTTCCGGGAAGCCCGTTTCCGGACTGTTCAGACGCAATTCACCCTGATTGACCTGCATCTAGCATCATAGCGCGAAAATCGGGGATTTGCATCCCCGAAGTCGCGCATGCCCTGAAACTGCGAATTTACTTCTTCTTGCCTTTGGTCGCGATCTCGTTGCCGCACTTCTTGCAGACGCGAACCTTCTTGTCGCCCTCGAGCTTGTGGCCCACCCGGGTCGGTCCGCAGTTCGGGCACACCAGCTGCACATTCGAGATGTGGACCGGTGCTTCCTGCTCGGCGATGCCGCCCTTGATGTTCCGCTGCGGGTTCGGGCGGACGTTCTTCTTGATCACGTGTACGTGCTCGACCAGCACGCGGCCCTTTTCGGCATCGACGCTCAGTACGCGGCGCTGCTTCTTAAGGTCCCGGTCCTTACCGGCAATCACGACAACCTGATCGTTGCGCTGAATACCCAGACTCATAATTCTTATCCTCTGTCTCTCTCTCGTCCGGCCCTGGCTTACAGGACTTCCGGAGCGAGCGACACAATCTTCAGAAACTTCTTCTCGCGCAGCTCGCGGGCAACCGGCCCGAAGACGCGCGTGCCTACCGGCTCGCCCGCTTCGTTGATCAGCACCGCGGCATTCGAATCAAAGCGGATGTAGGTTCCGTCGCGACGGCGAGACTCCTTGCGCGTACGCACGATCACGGCCTTCACCACCTTGCCCTTCTTCACCTGACCATCGGGCGAGGCTTCCTTGACGGCAGCCGTCACCACATCACCCAGGCCCGCCTTCTTGCCGGCGCCGCCACCCAGGGGCAGAATCATCTGCAGCTTGCGTGCGCCCGAGTTATCGGCAACCTCGAGCATGGTTCTCATCTGCACTGCCATAGCAAACTCTCCTTAATCTCGCGCTTACTTCGCAGCGGCAGCGGCTTCGGCTGCGGCTTCGGCCTGAGCCAGAGCCGAGCGGCGGATGATCTCTTCGAGGTTCCAGCGCTTGAGCTTGCTCAAGGGACGGGTCTCGCGGATGCGGACCACATCGCCCACGCGCGCGGTGTTCTCTTCGTCGTGCGCATAGAACTTCTTGTTGGTCTTCATGACGCGCTTGTACTTCGGATGAGCCTTGCGCATTTCGACCTCGACCACGATGGTCTTCTGCATCTTGGTCGAAACGACATTGCCTACCTTCTCATTGCGGCGCGACTCAGGCGCCGTCTTCGTCGTGGCTTCGCTCATCACTCAGCGGCCTCCTTCTCGCTCTTGGCCTTCTTGGTCTTGACCGCCGGCTTGGCCGCGGTCTTCTTCACGGCAGCCTTCTTGGCCTTGGGCTTGGGCTCGGTGGACTCCGTCTTGGGAGTCGCGCCGTACAGGCCAAGCTCACGCTCGCGGGCCACGGTCTGGATGCGGGCAATGTCCTTCTTGAGCCCGCGCAGCTTCTTGACGCCCTCGTTCTGGCCCAGCTTCATCTGGAAGCGGAGGCGAAAGAGCTGCTCAGCCGCCTTGGCCTGCTCGGCCTTCAGCTCGCCATCGCTCAGATTTCGAATCTTCTCGAGTTCCATTTCTTTTCTTCTCTCCGGGACGACGGGATTCAGGCTCCCGCGTATCCCCACACTTCAGTTCTCAGTTTTCAGTGAACAGCTGGCAATGCCTGGAGGCCGTTACCGAGAACTGAGAACTAACCACTGACTACTTCCTTACTTGGCCGCCACGACTGTCTTTACATCGTGACGCTGCACGAAGCGCACCTTGAGCGGCAGCTTGTGAGCCGCCAGACGCATGGCTTCCTGCGCGATTTCGGGCGCTACGCCCTCCATCTCGAAGAGCACCTTGCCGGGGCGGACGACTGCTACCCAGTGGTCAGGAGCGCCCTTGCCCTTACCCATACGGGTTTCGGCAGGCTTCCGGGTCACCGGCTTGTCCGGGAACAGACGCAGCCAGATCTTGCCACCGCGCTTGATGAAGCGCGTCATGGCAATACGGCTGGCCTCGATCTGCCGGTCGGTGATGTAGCCGCACTCCATAACCTTCAGGCCGTAATCACCAAATGCGAGTTCGCTGCCGCGCCACGCCTTGCCGCGCATGCGGCCGCGTTGCTGCTTGCGATACTTGACCTTCTTTGGCATCAACATGATGAATTCCTCAAAACACTTATCAGTCTTCAGTTGTCAGTTTTCAGTTCAACCCGCTGCGGGACTTTCAACTGATCACCGTGCACTGCTTTAAAATCGTCTGTCAGTCTTCAGCTGCCAGAGGCCAGCCCCTGGGGACTGACAACTGGCAACTGTGCACTGCCTTTAGAACACCGACGTGCCGACCGTCGCAGCAGGCTCACGCCGACGCTGCTGGTAGATATCGCCGCGGTAGATCCAGGTCTTGACGCCGATAATGCCGTAGGTGGTGTGCGCCTCGGCAAAGCCGTAGTCGATATCCGCACGCAGCGTGTGCAGCGGCAGACGGCCCTGGAGGTACCACTCCGAACGGGCAATTTCGTTGCCGTTCAGGCGGCCCGAAACGCGGACCTTGATGCCCTTGCAGCCGAAGCGCAGAGCCGAATCCACCGACTTACGCATGGCGCGGCGGAAGCCGACGCGCTTCTCGAGCTGCAGTGCGATATTCTCGGCCACCAGCTGGGCATCGAGCTCCGGCTTGTTGACCTCGAGGATATCGATAAAGACATCGCGGTTGGTCCGCTTCTGCAGATCGACCTTGAGCTTCTCGATCTCCGCGCCCTTGCGGCCGATGATGATGCCCGGACGCGCGGTGCGGATGATGAGGCGAAGCTTGTTGCCGGGACGCTCGATCTCGACCGAGCTGACGCCAGCAGCCTTCAGCTTCTCCTTCAGTTCCTTCTTGAGCTGAACGTCCTCGACCAGCAGCTTGTCGTAGTCACGCTCGACGAACCAGCGCGAGCGCCAGGGCTTATTGACGCCCAGACGAAATCCGTAAGGATGTACTTTCTGTCCCATCGTTAACCCTTCTTCCCCAAACCCTTCCACTGCTTCGTCGCGGCCTTCGGAGCGGCCTTGGCCGAACCCTTGGCTGCCGTGCGCGGCGTCGAGCTCTTCTTCGTCGTCGCCTTCTTCTTCTTGGCGGCCTTCGGCGTCGCCTCAACTGCCGGCGCGTCGGTTACCGTCTCGACCAGGCTCTCGCCCGATACGCGCTCGGCCACCGTGATCTCCAGGTGAGCCAGACGGCGCTGGTAGCGGTAAGCGCGGCCCATCGGCGCAGGGCGGATACGCTTCATACGCGGACCTTCGTTTGCGATCGCCGACTTCACATACAGATTGTCGACGTCCACATCCAGTCCCTGCTCCTGGCTGAGATAGTTGGCGTTCTGCAGAGCCGAACGCAGCACCTTCTCGACCATCGGAGCGACTGCCTTCTTCGTGAAGGCGACCGTATTCAGCGCTTCTTCCACGCTACGGCCCTTGATCAGATTGAGCACCAGCCGCGCCTTCTGCGGCGAAACCCGCTGGAAGCGTGCCTGAGCCCGGAATTCCTTCGTTTCCAATGCCATGACCTTCGTCCTTTTCTTCAGGGCCTAGCGGCTTTCACCGCTGGTTCCCTATCGGCGTTATGTTGGCCTCTCAACGAGGGGCCGTTCTCCGCCTTCGATTCCGTTACTTCGGCTTCGCACCGCTCTCGCCACCCTTGGCCGTGTGGCCCTTGAAGGTGCGCGTTGCGGCGAATTCGCCCAGCTTGTGACCCACCATGTTCTCCGTCACGTACACCGGCACGAACTTCTTGCCGTTGTGAACCGCGATCGTGTGACCCACCATGTCAGGGTGGATGGTGGACCGGCGCGACCAGGTGCGAACGACCTTCTTGTCGTTCGCCTGGTTCAGCACCTCAATCTTGACCATCAGGTGCCCATCAATGAAGGGCCCTTTCTTTGTCGACCGTGCCATCTTAAAACCCTCTTAGCTTCTAGCTGTTAGCTCCTAGCTTCTAGCTAGAGCCCTTTTTCAATCTTGCTGACCGCCTGCAACCTTTAGCGCTTGTGCTTTTAGCTAGGAGCTAGAAGCTAGCAGCTAAAGGCTGCTTTAACTACTTGCTGCGGCGGTTGACGATGAAGACATCGGTCCGCTTGTTGTTGCGGGTCTTGTATCCGCGCGTGGGCTGGCCCCAGGGCGTCACAGGATGACGGCCACCCGAGGTCTTACCCTCACCACCACCGTGCGGGTGATCGACAGGGTTCATCGAGACACCGCGGTTGGTCGGGCGGATGCCCTTCCAGCGGTTACGGCCGGCCTTACCGATGGTCACGTTCTCGTGATCGGTATTGCCAACCTGGCCGATCGTCGCCATGCAGGCTACCAGCACGCGGCGGGTCTCGCCGGAAGGCAGCTTCAGCAAGGCATACTCGCCTTCCTTGGCCACCAGCTGCGCCGAGGCGCCAGCCGAGCGCACCATCTGCGCACCCTTGCCGGGGCGAAGCTCGACATTGTGCACCGTGGTACCGGCAGGAATGTTCTTGAGCGGCAGCGCGTTTCCGACCAGGATGTCGGCCTCAGGACCGCTCATCACCGTCATGCCCACCTTCAGGCCCACAGGCTGAATGATGTAACGCTTGTCGCCGTCCACGTAGCTGATAAGGGCAATGCGGGAAGAACGGTTCGGATCGTATTCGATCGTCGCAACCTTGCCCGGAACGCCGTACTTGTCGCGCTTGAAATCGATAAGGCGCAGCTTCTTCTTGTGGCCGCCGCCGTGGTGACGGATGGTCAGGTCGCCCGAGTTCCGGCGACCGCCGGTCCGCTGCTTGGTTGCCAGCAGCGGCTTATACGGCTTGTCCGTCGTGATGTCGTCATTCACCAGCGTGGTCTTGAAGCGCAGCGTTGGTGTGATCGGTCGATATGTCTTAATCGGCATCGTTTCTTCTCTCTACCGGGGGCCGGCTTCGGCCCCCGTCCGCCGGATAGTTGGTTATCCCGGCTGTTCTTCTTGCTGAGCTCTGTGCTCTGAGCCCTGTTCCTTAGAGGTTGTTCACGTACTCCGGCATCTTTTCGCCGGACTTCAGGCGCACATACGCCTTCTTCCAGTCCGGACGAAAACCGGAGAACTTGCCGCGGCGGCGTTCCTTGCCAGCGAAGTTGGCGGTGCGAACCGTGTCCACCTTCACCTTGAAGAGCAGCTCGACCGCCTGCTTCACTTCCGTCTTGGTCGCCTTGCCGTCCACCTCGAAGACCAGCGTGCTCTCGGTCTCCTTCACGGTCAGGCCCTTTTCGGTGATCAGGGCGCGGCGGATTACGTTATAGGTCGTCGGCATTAAGCCACCTCAGCTTTCTTGCGCTTCGACACCGTCTTCTTGAGTGCCTCCTGGAGAGACTCAAGCGCCTGGCGCGAGAAGATCGCGCGCTGGTAGCGCAGCAGATCATAAGGATGCACTTCGTTGTTCAGGACCAGATCCACGCCGGCCAGGTTGCGCGAGCCGAGGATCAGGGTCGGAGTCAGCGACTGGCTGTTCTCGACGAGCAGCGCGGTCCGCTTGACGTCGAGCTTGTCCAGCGCCTGGCGGTAGAGCTTTGCCTTGGGCTGATCGAGCTCGAGGCTTTCGACCACGGTCAGCTGTCCGTCCTGGAGCTTGGCTGCCAGAACCGAGCGCAGCGCGCCCATCAGCTTCTTCTTCGGGAAGGCGTAGTCATAGGTACGGGGCTGCGGTCCGTGAACCGTGCCGCCATGCCGCCAGAGGGGCGAACGCACCGAACCCACGCGGGCGCGGCCGGTACCCTTCTGCTTCCACAGCTTCTTGCCCGAACCCGAAACCAGCTTGCGGTTCTTGGTTGCCGCGGTGCCCTGGCGGAGCGCGGCGCGATAGTGCTTGACCGCTTCCCAAACCAGTCCTTCATTCACCTGGCTGGGGGCGAAGACCTCGTCGGCCAGCTCGAAGGAGCCAACCTTATTGCCCGCCAGGTCCAATACATCAATGTTTGCCATGTTCGTCTCTTTCGGATCGCTCCCTTGCCCTGCGATCCCTGGTATTTATGCGCCTCGGGATATCCCTGAGACGCGAACTGCCTGAGCGGCTTTCCCGCTCCGTTACTGCTACTGCGTACTACGAACAGCTCACTGCATGACTACCCGGCTGCTTCGATCGGATGTTGCCTGACCGGAGCAGCCTCTAAAACTACTTCTTCTTACCCGAAGCCTTCTTCGAAGCCTTCAGCGGATCGACCGTGCCGGAGCCGGCGAATCCACGACGCTCACGCGGCGGAGCCTTGGCCTTCGAGATCAGCACATAACCATCACGGGGACCCGGTACCGCGCCCTCGAGCATGATCAGGTTCTCTTCGAGATCGATGCCGCGGATGCGGAGGTTGCGCACCGTCACCTGCACATCGCCCATGTGACCAGGCATGCGGGTCTTGGGCAGAACGCGCGAGGGAAACGACGAGGCGCCGATCGAGCCCTGCACCTGGAACATGTGGCCGTGCGACTTGGGACCGCCGCCGAAACCGTGGCGGCGCACAACGCCTGCGAAACCGCGGCCCTTGCTGGTGCCGATGATGTCGACAAACTTTTCGTCCGCGAAGATATCGACCAGGACGCGATCGCCGGCCTTGGCCGAAACAGCAGCCTCGCCCTCAGCAGCAGGCTTCGCAGCCTCGACGCCGACTTCCTTGATGATGCGGACCGGGGCGACATCGGCCTTGGCGAAGTGGCCAGCCTGGGGCTTGGTCACCTTGTGGGCCTTCACAAACTCAACCAGACCGATCTGGGCGGCATCGTAGCCGTCCTTGGCCAGGGTCTTCAGCTGCGTAATCACGCAGGGACCGGCCTGCAGAACGGTGATGGGGTGAACTTCACCCTTCTCATCGAATACCTGCGTCATGCCGATCTTCTTGCCGAGAATTCCAGTAACTGACATTTCTTTTTTCTTTCCCCATCATGGCTACGCTCGTTCCGTAGTCACTGAAGGCTGTAATTAGCTGCTAGCTTTTAGCTATTAGCTTCTAGCTTTAAAACTTTTGAGTTTCGCCGCTCCCCGGCTTCTATCTTTACTCCCCACTCAACCTTGCGCTATCGCACAAACGAGCTAAAAGCTAAGAGCTAGAAGCTAACGGCTAGGAGCTACTTCTCGAAGGCCTTGATCTCGACGTCCACGCCGGCCGGCAGGTCGAGCTTCATCAGCGCGTCCACGGTCTGCTGGGTCGGCTCGAGGATATCGATCAGCCGCTTATGCGTGCGGATCTCGAAGGCCTCGCGCGACTTCTTGTCGACGTGGGGCGAACGCAGCACGCAGTACTTGTTCTTGACCGTCGGCAGGGGAATCGGACCCGCAACCTGAGCGCCCGTGCGCTTGGCCGTGTCCACAATCTCACCCGTCGAAGTGTCCAGCACCCGGTAGTCATATGCCTTCAACCGGATACGAATTCTCTGTCCAACCATGGTCTTGTATCTTTCCTCAGACTGGGAGGGCTTAAGGCCCTCCCGCTGAACTCTTCTATCACTTCTGAACCAGCAAACCCGGCTTCTGCGCCGCGCGGCGCGTCTGCCTGGACGGCCAGTCCTACGCGAGGATCTCGCTGATGGTGCCGGCGCCGACAGTGCGGCCGCCTTCGCGGATGGCGAAGCGCAGGCCCTTTTCCATGGCCACCGGAGTGTGCAGCTCAATCTCCAGCTGGATGTTGTCGCCCGGCATCACCATCTCCGTGCCCTCAGGCAGCTTCGCCGTGCCGGTCACGTC